>JACRLO010000005.1 GCA_016235245.1 Nitrospirota bacterium
CCGATTACAATGGCATACGGGATCTTTCTTATGGTGCTCTTCCTGATCTTGTTGCCGATCTTTTCACTGTCAGCATCGAGTTCAACACGAATGCCTTTCTGCAAAAGACCGGCGGCGATCTTTTCAGCAGAGTCCCCATGCTTTTCCGATATGGTAAGCACCGACACCTGCACTGGCGCGAGCCAGAGGGGAAAAGCCCCTGCATAATGCTCGACCAGGACGCCAAAAAAACGTTCCAGCGAACCCATAAGCGCACGGTGCACCATAATAGGACGGTGCTCTTTGCCGTCAGAACCGCGGTAGGTCATATCGAACCGTTCCGGCAGATTGAAATCGACCTGGATCGTGCTGCATTGCCATGCCCTGCCGAGCGAGTCCTTCACCTTGATATCGATCTTCGGGCCGTAGAAGGCACCGCCGCCGTTGTCAATATTATAGCTCAGTCCCTTAGCCTTGAGTGCATCCTCAAGGGCTGCAGTAGATTTTTGCCAATGTTCGTCACTGCCGACATATTTTTCAGGACGCGTCGAAAGATAGGTTTCGAACTGATCGAACCCGAAGGTGCGCAGAATGAAGAGGATAAAATCGAGGACCTGCAGTATCTCGGCCTCTATCTGGTCTTCGCGGGTAAATATATGCGCATCGTCCTGCGTAAAACCCCGGACGCGCAGCAGCCCATGAAGCACGCCTGACCGTTCAAAACGGTACACAGTCCCGAGTTCAGCATAGCGCATCGGGAAGTCCCGGTAACTCCTGAGCGAATTCTTGTAGATATAGATATGGAAGGGGCAGTTCATCGGCTTCAGTTCATACGGCGTGCCCTCCACCTCCATCGGCGCAAACATATTTTCATTATAGAAATCGAGATGGCCGCTCGTCTTCCATACGTCAAGACGTGCGATATGCGGGCTGTACAGCAGCTTATAGCCAGCCTTCTGATGCTCGTCACGCCAAAAATCCTCGATCGTCTTGCGGATCATGGCCCCGTTGGGGTGCCAGAGGATCAGGCCGGGCCCGACCTCTTCATTGATGCTGAACAGGTCCAGTTCCTTGCCGAGACGCCGGTGATCCCGCTTCTTCACCTCTTCAAGGAAATCGAGATATTTTTTCAGGTCCTTCGGATTATTAAACGCGGTGCCGTAAATCCGCTGGAGCATCTTGTTCTTCTCATCACCCCGCCAATAGGCACCGGCAATGCTCAGAAGCTTCACCGCGGCTATCTTGCCGGTCGATGTCAGATGAGGTCCTCTGCAGAGGTCTACAAATCCGTCCTCGTCATAGACCGTGACCGTCTCCGCCTCAATACTCTGAAGCAGATCCACCTTGTAGGTCTCGCCGCTCTCAGAGAACAGACTCATCGCCTCGTCCTTTGTCATCTCCCTGCGCACAAAGGGTGCGTTCTTCTTTATGATCGACTCCATCTCTTTCTCTATGGCGGTCAGATCTTCAGGAGTAAAGGCCCGGTCAACATCAAAGTCATAATAAAAGCCGTCCTGGATGGAGGGCCCTATCGCCACCTTTGCCTGCGGGAAGAGTTTTTTGACCGCATGGGCCATGACGTGGGAAGTGCTGTGACGGTACAAATCCTTGCCCTCGTCAGAATCAAAGGTGACCGGCTCGACCGTATCGCCATCCTTGATCTCCCTGAGGGAACTGAGGTCTGCAAGGTGTCCGTTGATCCTGACCGCTAAGGCTTTAGCTTTTGCGAGATATTTTTCGAGATCGGAAATTTCGCTGAAATTTCTCTCACTTCCATCACTTAATCGTACGTTAATGTCCTGTTACCTCCAAACTCGAGAATCATTACAGAATGCGGATATGATACAGGATAGTATATGCAATTTCAATCACTTTGGCGGAACCGATGCCGGTGAAGTGCCTTTTGCCGGAAGTGAATTTCGGGCAGTATATATATAATGTCAGGTCTTAAAACACTGGTTCGTCCGATCTCTAAACTCTGAGCCGCGCGTAGCCTTCACTCACTGCGTCAGTCATCAGCTCTTCACGGGTCTGGATATCCGTTTTATCATCTGTCACGCTTCTTCGCCCAAATCTTCTGCGATCAGCTTGAACTGCTCAAGTGCTGCTTCGAGGTCGTCAACGATCTCGCGGGCAAGCACACCGGGCTCAGGCAGGTTAGGCTCTTCATCGAGTTGATCATTCTTCATACCACGGCGAGAGAAAATGACAGGGTCACCGCAGAAATGGCAGGCGCCTGAAGTGCGAGAGAAGATTAATCCAAGCATTGCGTTTTTCACTGCGAAAAATAGATTTCCCCCTTTTTATTTCCCCTTCGTCCCCTCACTCCATATTCTGGAAATCAAAGCGGCCGAGCCACAAGAGATTTTCCCTGGCGCGGTCTGCATTTTCATGAACCTGAGGGTCTTCAGCATTCAACCCAGCCCTTAGAATATGCTTGGCCTTGTCGGCCGAGATGTACATCTGTGTGTCTTGGGCCATGGCATCAGTGATCTTCGCGCGATCTCGGCGTGTGAAGCGACATGCACCTGGATACGTTGCTCCAGTGCAAGGGCGTGGATTCACTCGACGAATTGCTGCACGGAATAAAGCAGAGTTTAGTTGCGGATATTGAATACCCCGCTTCTTTTAACTTACGAAATAGTTGCAGTAACAAGCTGCAGCGATGAAATTCTTACAAAGTCTTTCGCATTATGCGTGACGAGAGGCACTGCATGGCGGACAGCACATGCGGCGATCCATGCATCATTGAGAGAAATTGGTTGTCCGTTGCGGCGACGCTCCGCTACTACGCGACCATAGCAGCGCGCGATATCGTGATCGTAGGGAATTACCACGAAATTGCGGAGTGTCGTTTCAAGTCTCTTGCGCTTCTGCTCACCCCATCGGTCCTTTTCCGCACCGAAGTACAACTCTCCGACCGTGATAAAGGAAATCGCCAGTAATTTTCCTTGGACATGCGGTTTGTAGGCTTCAGCTAGGGGGCCGCCCTTCATAAGATAAGATACGATATTCGTATCGAGAATGATCTTGGCATCACTCATGCCGTACCGCCTGTTCGCAAGTGCGCATGCCGCAATTCATCCACGGCGTCTTCGAAACCATCATCCGTTTCACCGGGCCATGTGCCAAATAGAACACTCAGATCTGTAACCGGCCTGACATTCTGAGACTCTGCTAGCTCGTCAAGTGTCGGCGACTCCCAGAAGCTTCGCGAAATAGGCGTCCCTTGAGGTAGTAGCTCGACTGCGTCGCTCTCCCGATCTTCCAGGCGTTCAATATCATGAATCTTGATGCTCGCAATTCTGCCCGTCAGAGGATCTTCCTTTGCCTCACCGACGATCCGGACGTATTGCAAAATATTTTCCAGCACTTCATCCCTTTGTTCATCATCGAACAAACAAAGAACCGGATCACCGGTAGACGGGTGCACACGGCAGCGGGTTCCGTGCTCCTTGAAATCTGCCATCAGCAGTCGGCCTTCAATCGTTCGAATATTTGTCTGGGGACCCTTGATGCGCTCCTGTATGCGTGTGAAGCCTTCCGGCGTGAGCGTGACCCGAAGCGGAGTTGCTCTGTGGTTCAAGCTGAGTGAGATATTGGAAATGCCCTGAGCGAACAACGTACCGGCATCACGCCATGCCATGAGAACGCCCGCATCGTATCCCACGGGCAAGGTATCATCCGCGCCCTGAACGGAAGACAAACCCGTCATGGCCTTTTCTATAATATCAAGACCTCGGTCCATAACTGGGAACGTCAGTTCTGGTTTTCTTCGCTCGAAACCGAGCACCGCCGCAGGGCTGCCGTGCGTCAGCAACACGAGGTCAAGATCAACTTCATCCTTGATGCTGCGCGGCTGCGCACCAGGACGAGTACTTTCAGCCATACCTGCCAGAACGCATCCCGTCCGTTGAAGTGCTTTATTCATGTTCATCAGAAAGCGCAACAAGTGAGAGACAGGAATTCTTCCTTCGCCTACAGCTTCACCATCGAAACGTATTGTCAGTAAAGGATCGTTGTTATTCATAGTTTGCCTCCAATCTGCCGTGGTCAAATCATGCATTATTACAATACAAACCGCTGCTGTCAAACCATTACTTCATGTGCGGAACATTATACTACACTTTACGCCACCGTGACCTGGCCGTTCATCAGCATGGGCAGGAGCCAGTCGCGGAGTTTTGCGAGTTCGGCATTTTCTTTTTCGCGATTAATCACATCCTTTGTGACGCTCAACAACATTGAAGAATATTTTTGAACTAGCGTGTCATTTTCGGGATGTGGAATTGCGTGATTCTCAAGTGCATTTTCCCAATTCACATAGGGTTGTTGAGTACCCACCGACATTTTTGACGCGATATTTATGGTTCGATCTTCATTACACACCTGATAGAGGTACGGCAAATGGTTCGGCTCATTCGCTCTTAAAACAATTACTGTTGTTCTCGTGACACCATCAAACGGAGCGATGCAAACTCTATGGAAATAGACTCGCATAGCGCCAATCAATATGTCGTTCTCTTTGTATTGAATCAAACTCGTGTTTGCCTCGCTTGAAGGCTGCGCAACGCCAAAGCTCATCTTTTTCATCGGCAGTGCATCAATGGGCGTGTAAGGTGACCCACTATCCAATTCCGAGGCCGTAATTGAATCAGTGCGACTTTGAAGTAATTCGTTTAGCTGTATTGCCCCCCATCCCGCCGGGATCTCTCTTTTCAGGGTTGAATTGTATTCCATCTTGCCACCGGAGGATTTGTAGGGTTTGCCGTTGGCGTCTGGGAACTCGAACTGCACGAACCAGTAGTCGTACAGGGTCTTCGCCATCGCCTCCAACTCGGCGTTGATGCGGTTGTTGCAGTCGATCTTGGTGTCGAGAGCGGAGAGGACGGCAGCGATTTTTTTCTGCTCAGAAATGTCTTCTGGTAATATAACGGGGAGTGAACGTATAATTCCCAAGTTAATTAATGGAACTGTACTTCCTGTGTCTCTGTTTGTGATTGCTCTAAGAATCCATGGGCTGGCTAACCACGCATATATAAAATCGGGGTCTGCTTTTTGAGTGTCTACACGAAACCGCAATTGCTTATTTGATATGGTGTATCTCTTGTATTTCGCATCCTTCGGAATAATTCCAACTTGCCCGATTGTTCCGGCGGCGGTGAATATCAGGTCTCCTTCGATTGCGTCAGAATTCAACTCATTTGCTTTTTCCTTTGTCAGGAAAACGAAGCCTTCATCGATAAATTTTCTATAGTCAGTGGTTAAATTATTGCCTCGAATAACCGGAACACCTTCATTTTGGAAATAGCGCTTTCCTATGTTGCTTCCAAATGGTCCCGAAATCACTGAACGCCCTTCTGCCGCCAAATCGCCAAGTTTAACCGTCTTTCTTTTACTCATACCTTAACGCCGCCAGCTGCTTCTTGATCTCCTTCTCCAATCCCGCAGACTCCTTAAACAGCTTGTCCAGATTGTCGCTGAAGCCCTGCATCTTATCGGCAAACTGCTGGGCTGTCAGGTCAGCATACTCGATCTTCACCTCAAAGTAATGTCCGGCGCTCAGGGAGTAGTTCTTGGCGGCGATCACGTCGTAGCTCACCACCACCGAAAAGTCCTCCACCGCCTGCTTGGCGTTGAAGGTGGTGATGATGCGGTCTTCCTCTTCTTCCGAGAGCAGGGTCTTCTGATTCTTGCCGTCCTTGACCTTTTCACCAAGGTGCGAGGCGTCGATCAGCACTACGCCTTCCTTGTTGGCATCGTCGATAAACAGAATGGAAACGTTGGTGGCGGTGGTGGCGAAGATGTTGCTGGGCATGGAGACCACTCCGGCCAGCATCTTCTTGTCCACCAGATGCTCTCGAATCCTTCTGTCGATGCCGCTTTGTGCGGTGATGAAGCCGGTGGGCACCACGACCGCCGCCTTGCCGCCGGGTTTGAGCGAATAGATGATGTGCTGGAGAAAAAGCTGGTAGATGGCCATTTTATCCAGCGCCTGCTTGGGTATGTTCGGCACCCCGGCAAAGAAGCGTTCCTGATACTCCTTGGCATCCAGCTCGTTCCTGAAATCGCTAAAATCCATCTTGAACGGCGGATTGGAAACGATGTAATCGAACTTCTTCAGCGCCTTGCCCTCTCTGTGATAGGGATGCAGCAGGGTGTTGCCCTGAATGATATTGGGAATCGAGTGCACCAAGTTGTTTAAAATCAGGTTCAGGCGCAAGAGGCTCGATGACTTCTGTGAGATATCCTGCGAGTAGATGCTGCAGCGTTGCTCACCGATGGCATGGGCCAGGTTCATCAGCAGGGTTCCGGAACCGGCCGAGGGGTCGTAGCAGCCCACGTTGCTCACCTTGCCACGCACCTTTTGGGGTACCAGAATGGCGGCCATGATCTTGGCCACGGCATGCGGAGTGTAGTACTCGGCGTACTTGCCGCCGCTGTCCTTGTTGTAGTCCTTGATCAGGTATTCGAATAACGCAGCGTAGAAGTCGTATTTCTGCGTGAAGATGCGCTCGAAGCTGAACTCCACCAGCTTGTTGATGACGGCGCGGCAGAAGGCGTCGCGCTTGGACGGATCGGTGATGTATTCGCTCACCCGGTCAAACAGGGTGACCTTGGCGCCGCCGTCGGTCTTGACAGCAAAGATGTCGTTGTTGCTGATGGCGATGTCGCGCAGGGTGTCGTCGAAGAGTTTGGCGAACTCCGACGCGTTCTGGCGTCCGAACAGGTGGGCGATGAAATGCTCGGTCTTCAGGCGGGCAGTGTCAGCACCCATCTGGAGTTGCAGCATCTCAAGCTCTTCAGCTTTCATAGCGCTGATCGCCAGCTCCCAGCTCTCGGCATGGGCCAGTTCCGGCTTGATTTTCTTGGCTTCGAAAGCGAACTTGTCGTTCAGGAACTTGTAGAGAAAGACCTGGGTGATTATCTTGAACTCGTTGCCGTCGTTCCCGAGGCCGTAGGCGGCGCAGATATTTTTGAGGCTGTCGATCAGCTCTCTTGTCTTTTTCGTAAAATCCTGCGTTACCAAGTGCGTGCTCCTATTCTCTTGCCTGTAGCAAATTCATTCATATATTCGGTGACGACCAGCCGATTAATGGTGCGGGAAGCATCCGGGTTGAGCTTGATCTTCTGGCGGGTATGGAACTCGCCGATGACCAGCGGAATCATCATCCGCTCAAAATAGCTTTCGTTGGCTAAGAGCTGGGTGTTCTGCAACACGTGGTCATCGGCCTGCCGCTTGACGCCGGAAAGTGCCTCGAAGATGCGGCGCTCGGTTTCCGTGAGAGTGCCGCTCTCCAGCAGCCGTTTGTGGATGCGGCTGTATTTGGCGTCGCCGTGGTACTTGGCGCGGAGCTGGCTGTTCTGCCGGTTCAGTTCCTTGACCTTGTCGTGGATGGCGTTAAGTGCGCCAATGTTGGCGGTCATCTCCTCTTGCGTCACCTCATTCAGTTTCTTCTTCTTGAACAGCCGCTCCAACTCTTCTTTCAGGGTGATGAATTTGGGGTCCTGCTGGTCGAAGTTGTCGGCCAGGGCCTCGCGGGTCTGGCGGAGGGTGTTCTTGAGTTTGTCGGCGAGCACCAGCTCCTCTTCCCTGACCTTGGTGAACATGAACAGCACATCCTCCAGGGCAACGTTGAGGAGCCCCGTGGTATCGGCGCTGTTCTCGATGCTGTCTTTGAGATTGAGCAGGTCGAGGTGATTGCAGGTCTCGCGGTAGAGCTGGTTAAGCTTCTGGAAGTCGAGTTGCTGAAGAAAATCATACTGACCCTGCATGCGGATTAGGTTATAAAGGTTTCGGGCATCGGCCAGTGCTTTTTTGAGGGCCAGCACCGCGGCGCGGTCCTGGATCTGGCTGATCTGCCGGGAGAATTCCTCGGCGTTTTCGATATTGAAGCTGAACAGGATATCCTTGATCTGCTCGATCTCTTGGGCAATCTCTTCCGTGGACTTAAACAGATTGGAGTAATGCTCCAGCTCATCGCCCAACTCGGCCTGCAGTTCATCGAAATAGGCCTTGTTGGTGGCGTCAAACTCCTTGCGGATGTCGGCAAAATCGACCACGTAGCCGTAGCGGAAATCCTTGTAAGGGCGGTTAACCCGGGTCAAGGCCTGGAGCAGGTTGTGCTTGCGGATCACCCGGCCGAGGTAGAGCTTTTTCAATCTCTTGGCGTCGAAACCGGTGAGCAGCATGTTGTAGACGAACAGCAGGTCAACCTTGCCAGCCTTGAAATCTTCCACCCACGCCTTGCGTTCTTCCTTGCTGCCCATGTCGTGCAGGATTAGCGCACCAGTTTTGACCTTGTTAGCCCGCTTTTGCTGCGTACCGTAACTGGTGGGAGGTTCGGCCACCATCAGCAGCTCTTCAGGCTCATCGGCCAGGACTCGCTGAGGCAGTTCAACAACATTCGAGGTAAAGCGGGACTGATAAATTTCGAACATCTTTTTAGCCTGCTCAGCGCTGTCGCAGATCACCATGCCGCCGATGGTGGCGTCGTTCAGCGCGCCCCGGCTCTTCTCGAAGTCATCGATGATGTAGCCAAGCATCGGTTCGACAAAACGCGGATGGGCATAGATCAGCTTGCGATCGATGTCGCCCTGCTGGAGCTCCACCGCGGCCAGGGCCTCCTGAAGGGAGAGCTTGTAATTAGTAGCTATCTCCTCGCGGATCAAGCGCAAAGTATAGCCATCAGCGATGGAGGCGTTGTAGTAGTACTTGTGGATGTAGTCGCCGAACAGGGCGCGGGAGTTGTAGTCATCGCCCAGAAGCGGTGTGCCGGTGAGGCCGATCTTGATGGCGTTCTGGTCGGACTGGCTCAGGTTCGCGAGAAAGCTGCCCTGCGGGTTATAACTTCGATGTACCTCGTCGAGAAAATAGACGCGCTGGATGCTGACATCGTAATCCTCAGTGCGGACCACATCCGGATCATCTTCGAACTTCTGGATATTGACCACGGTAATCTCCGACTTGCCGGAGTCATTGTGAATCGCCTTTGTTGCCCTGATGTCGCGGGAGAAGGCCTCGCGGGTGTCGATGGTGTGCACCATCAGCCCCCGGCTGGCGAATTCCCGTTGCGCCTGAGTGAGCAGGTCGAGCCTATCAACGATGAAGTAGAACTTGGGAATGATAGCGCGACGCTGAAAATAATCGGTAAGAAAACGCACGTTGTAATAGGCCAGCGCGGTCTTGCCGCTGCCCTGGGTGTGCCAGATGATCCCCTTGCGCACCCCTGCATCGAGCTTCCGTTCGATCGCCTTGGTGGCGAAAATCTGCGGGTAGCGCATGACGTGCTTGTGTAGGCCGTCGGCCTCGTTCACATAAGCAAAAGCATATTGCAGCAGAAATGCCAGGCGGTCGCGGCTGAACAGCGAGGTGCAGATGCGGTTGGTCGGCGTGTCGGGTGATTTGTTGCTGATGAATTCCGGGCTATGCTTGATAACATTGAGGTTGTTGTCCTTAAGCACCTCGTTTACAATCGCATCGTCCTCGCCAGCCAACAAGTCGGTGAGGGCCAGCTCTTCCTCTTCCCGGAAATAGTTGAAGATCGGCGCGTCATATGATGGACTGGCTTAGAAGGCGCCCTCGATGGGCTGCGGCGAGCCGTCTTCGTAATCCATGTTGTTAGAGAAGACCATCAGCTGGGTGATGTTGATAAAGCGGCGGAAGCGCGAATTGCGGCAGCGTGTGATGATGCGGTTGCGCTCGGCCAGCACGCCTTCGCGGTTATTGGGCTTCTTAACCTCGATGAAAACCAGCGGCATGCCGTTGATGAGCAGGGTGATGTCGGGCCGGAACTCGTCGTCGCCGTTCTTGCAGGTCAGCTCGGTGACCACATGGAAGCTGTTGTTTGAGAAATCGGCGAAGTCGATCAGCCGGGCTCCCGAGCGTTCTGTGATCTTCTCGTAGAAGGCCTTGCCGAGATCCTCATTTTCCAGCAAGAGTTTGACGTCAGCCAACAGCCGATCGATGTCGTCACCGTCAATGCCGGGGTTTATCCGGGCGATGGCAGCACGAAACAGCTCGGGGAAGATATTGGTTTCTTCATCCCATGCGGTGTTTTTGAGAGAAAGATACTGGTAGCCAAGGCGGACCAAATGCAGAATGCAGGGGATTTTGACCCGCGAGTCTTCACTGAAAACCATCAGACCAGATACCCCCATTTCTTTTTCTGATCACAAAACTGCTCGAATTCCCACTGCGACGATGCGGAGATATTGCCATGTCTGAAGTGCTGAACTGCCCAGCCTGCTCTTTCGAGCAGTTTATCTATTTGTTGCCGGGCTTTTGCTTCTGGTGTCAAACGCCTTGTCCCCTCCTGGTGTTATTTATATTTATCCACCATGTTGTTGTCGTTACCCCAAATAACTCTGCAGATTATATCACAGAATAAACAGGTTGATACGGGTAGGAGGAACAGCTTATCAACTATTTCTTAATCATCAACTCCCCGCCCCTGAAGGGTATTGAAAAGCCGCTCAACCTTTTCTGCTGTATGATATCATATAGGCAATGGCTGGCGTTTGACCTGCCGGCTTATGAGCAAACAATATGAAACCGTCTAAGGAGAACCAAAAATGAAAATGCGCCTTTATCTTGTGACCGTCCTTATATTTTTTTTGGCTTTGGGCAGTTCTCATGCAGCTGAGAAAGAAAAAATCACTATTGCAGGTGCAGGAGGGATGATCCCCCTGCTTACAGAACTTGCGAGGGTGTATATGATTGAAAACAAGGATGTGATGCTTGTGGTCAAACAGACAGCAATACATTCTTCAGGCGGCATTTCAGGGGTTGCTGACGGAACCTATCAGATCGGGCTATCAAACCGGCCGTTACGTGAGGATGAAAAGTCAAAGGGCCTCGAGGCTTCCAGTATTGCTCTGGTCGGCGTTGTGGCTGCTGTTAACAAGGCTCTTCCCGTGAGAGAACTATCAAGTGAAAATCTCTGCAGGATATATGAAGGCAAACTCACCGATTGGAGCGAACTCGGCTTGCCTGCGGGCAAAATAAACGCAGTCACAAAATCTGAGACAGACTTAACAAAAGAGATAATAAGAAGGAGCATACCCTGCTTCAAAAATCTGAAGGAAGCAGCATCGGTTGTTGTGATCCAGTCGTCCCCTGAGATGCAGACAGCACTTCTCAATTCAAAATCAATAGGGTTTACAGACACCGTAGATATTGCCGCTTCAAACGGGCGTATTGTTCCTCTGAAACTTGATGGCATTGAGCCGAGTAATGACAATCTTAAATCCGGGAAATATAAGATCACCCAGACAGGCCGGCTTATAACAAAAGGCAAACCAAGCGGGGCCGTCAAGAATTTCATTGATTTTATCCATGGACCAAAGGGCAGACAAATTATTGAAAACAGCCATGCTATAGCCGTTAAATAATAGCCCTCTGACAGGGGGCTACTGTGCCGTAACGAGGGTCAGCAGACCCCCCTGTCCGTTTCAGATCATAACGCCCAGTCTCTATCCATACAATAAGTGCCCGGGCATAAAACCAACCGCCGGCGTAAACATGCGCGGATCATGGGTCTATGAGGAAGAACGGACTAATCAGTTTCAATCGCGGGTCTCAAACACCTACAACATCTCCTGAATTTTCTTGCGGATCTCGAGCTCGCGCTGCATGACATAGAGGCGTATTTTTTTCTCGTCTTCCTGATGAGGAAACAGCTGCAGCCCAAAAGAAACACCCGGGCCCGTCTGTTTTCTGTTGCCACCGCCTGCCTCTCCCGTAACGTCCCGCGAGTAGACAACAGCAGCAGGCAAAAGCAGAAAAATGCCGCCGTCAACAGGCAGATAAATGCCGCAGGTCAGCTTGCTTGAGATAACCGGAAGCCAGTCAACGACAAAGCCAACACCGCGTTCGGAAATGTCCCTGATCGGGTAACTGAAGGTCCCCTGCTCTTCTGTTGAAACATACAGGTGGACAGGGGCCTTCTGCGACGGCTCTACCCTCACAAATTTCCGGTAGAAGGGACTGACAATGCCGGGGATGTCCGTAATAAGAAAAAGCCTGTCTGCCGTGATATTTTCCATAATGCAGCCATACGTGCATCCCTCAATATCAAACGTTGCATAAAAAGATCCTGCATTTTTCATGGCATAGAGCGCACGATGAGGCGAGAACCTTCCCAGTTTGACCCGGGAGGTGCCATAGATCTGTTCGACATAGCAGAGACCCTTTCCCGTTATTCTATGCCCTCTCTCCTCCTCAATGCTGAAAGAAACAATCAGGGGAAGGCTGTTTTTTTGCAGAAACTCAAAAGCCTCTGCCGGCGCAATTTCGTTAGGCTGGTTCACAGGCATATTTTACCACGGTTCAGATATTTTCATCTTCGGTTATTCATAACCATACGCTGTCCCTGCAATAACAGGACAACCGGTCTGGGCGGTATTGCAGAGCCGCGGAGAAAGCGGTACAATGACGGAATATATGATTATTGCAGGGAGGTTGCCATGCTGCTGAACGAAAAAGAAGCAAATGAAAAGTTCTGCCACATAACGCTTTCATCAAAGGCCGCACAATGCGTCGCCGCTGAATGCATGGCATGGAGATGGGCCGAATACACTCCTCATGTCTGCGAGAAGTGCGGCACAGAGGAGACCGAATGGACCGATCACCCGGAGCAGAGACGCGGCTATTGCGGACTGCCGGGAATACCAAAGCTATAAAAGGATTTGATATGAAAAAGCTGATATACGGACTCTGTCTTTTCTTGTTGGTATCAGGCAATGTTCAGGCTGAAAAGCCAAATGCCGTCCAGGTTGAGGTGCTGGCCAAGACAGGTTTGAGCTGGGATGGCAGTCCCCTGCCCGACTATGCAAAGGGCAGACCGGAGATAACAATTCTCAGAATCAAAATTCCGGCAGGAGAACAATTGCCTCTGCATAACCATCCGGTAATAAATGCAGGCGTATTGCTCAGCGGAGAACTGACCGTAGTTGCTGAAGATGGCAGGACATTGCATTTAAAGGCTGGACAATCAATTGTCGAGGTTGTAAACAAATGGCATTATGGCAAAAATGAAGGAAGTATACCGGCAGAAATTATCGTTTTCTATGCCGGAGAACCGAATACGTTGATAACGGTCAAGGAATAAGTATAGATAAACTGAACGGTCGTCAAGCTCTGTCGGGCAACCAGCGCCACGCAATCATTAATTTAATAAGCGCTTGAGCATAAAACCGGCCACCGGCGTAAAGAGCACGATCCAGCCGGCACTGCGGACAATGTCTGCGGCAGTGGCAGCGGTGACCGCCGGAACTGACAGCCGGCCAAAACGTGCACCCGTCATTGCGCCCATGTTATCAGAAAACCATACCGCAGCAACGGGCAGAAGGAGAAAGAGCAGCAGTTTGAGCACAAACAATATGCTGCCCGTTAACAGCGCAAGAAGGAGATACAGACCGGCAACAATTCCGGCGGCAGTCCGGTGCCGGAACAACTGTTGCCGCTTTTTTCTGATCAGCGCATAGTCTTCAGTGACCTCGCGGGTCACCACTTTTTCATCTGAGATCATATATCCAGAGCTTCTTTGTCCATGTCGTCACACAATACTACTTATCAAATTATATCATACAAACAACCGGTTAAGGCGGCCATAAAGGCTGAAGGTTGAGATATAGAGAACTCTCCCCGTATATGGGGCAGTGAAATTACAGAAGGATCCGGTGTTGAGATTGCCCGTATTCTGCGTTGACAATCTGCCCGATGCGCGATATCATGTGCCTGTGTTTGTATAGAGGGGAAATTGCTGCAATTTTTATTTAACCCGAAGGAGAATACCATGCGTATACGCACCGTTTCAGCTGTTTTAGCATTCCTGATTACTGCCCTGCTCCTGAATATTTCGTCGGTTGCCACTGCTGCTGATGTTTCAGGGACACTTCAAATCAACAAAAAGAAGGTCAAGCTTACCCATGGGTATCTGGACATGATGAAACCTGAGGAGCCGGTGATCGTCCTTTCAGACAAGGCCATCCCGGCCGAATATATCCCTTTCATCGGGATAGATTACGCTGACAAGAACAAGGTACACGCCGTGGTCTTCATCATGGACAGGAAGAGCAAGAAATTCAGCGAGGGACGATGGGTCTATTTCGGGGGTGATGCAGAGACCGGTTTTGTGGTATTTGATGCTGAAAAGGCTACCCTTGAGCTTAAACAGGCTGACGATACTATTATCGAGGGCAGAGTCAGGACTCCCAAACCTGAAAAGCGGGGAGACGTCACGTTCTCCTTTGATATATCCTTCAAACTCTCCGCCAAGGCTGCTATTGAGAAGGCAACTGCTCCCAGGAAGATCTCCTTTTCCGGAGATGACAGCGCACCTGTAAAGGCATATAAAGAATATTGCCGTGCGATCATGGCTGGCAACACCGACGGCATGAAGAACTATATGGCAGCGAAAAATCTGAAGGAGTTCGAAGCCATGGACGCCAAAGAGCGTGAGATGGTCCTCGGTATCCTGCAGATGCGGCCCGAGAAGCTGAAGCTGGATAAGCCTTCGATATCAGGCGATCAGGCGACCTTCAAGGCCACTGGCAAAGAGGGTTCAGATGACTCGACAGGGTCGATCAAGATGATAAACGAAGGCGGTGCATGGAAGGTGCTTGAAGACAAGTGGCAGACCATCTCTAAGTAGCGGAACTATTGACCCATACGTAGTTACGTTCAGCGTAATTATGTATGGGTCAATACGTTTAGTTGCAGGCTTATTATACGGTCTATTCTGTCCATGGTTTGTCCATGGAATAAGCAACCAATACTGTTGCGCTATACTCTTTTCAGAATCCTGTCGTAAACATCTTTTCTGTTTATTATCCCCAAGACCCAAACCTCACATTCAACTACTTTAAAGACAACTCTGTAATCACCTACTCGCATTTTCCAATAGCCCTTCAGTGTCTTCCGCAACGGCTCACCGTATTGCTGAGGGGCTGTCATGAGACGTTCTTCTATGGCCTTCCTGATTCTTTTTTTGAGGGCAGCGTTCAGCAAGGGGATATCGACAGCCCTGACCTCAGGATGGTATCTTACTTCGTAAGGCAAGGACTACCACACATCGTCATGTTTCAGGCTTTTCTTGCGATTAAAGGACTTCTCGCGAACGTCTGCAAACTTCGCCAGTGCAATGTCCTCCTCAATTTCCAGAGCCGCACTAACAAGATCACGCACTTTCATAGACAACGAAACGCCATCCCGCTTAGCAAGACGTTCAACGTTTGTATAAAGTGGTTTTTCCAGGACAACATTTACTCTCGGATTGTTTGTTGGCATACGTGCCTCCCATTAAGTGATACACTTATGATACACCGCTACCTAATTCATGTAAAGATACGCAGGGAATAGATCGTCCCCAAGAAAAGAGATGTTTGTCCGTATACCTTATTCAGGCATCCAACGCCACAAACATTTTTCTGGCCGGGTCCATCATATCAGCAAGCCTGTTAATAGAGCATTCCAAAGAGCCAGAGCGGTATCTTGTTGCCGATACCTGTCTCTATGTCATCCAACGCAAGAAATGAGTTCCTGATATCCTTGATCTGCGAATTACTCTTGTTCCTGCCGCCAATCTCAAAGGTGTATCGATTGTTAATCAGGAAATCGCCAGCTGCAGGGACAGATACCTTATGCGAATTATGGAGCATATTCAGGAAAAAGGTCTCTCTCTGATTGCCAGCGTCCGCAGTTTCATACCCCTTAATTGCATGAATCAGGTTTGTATTGTTCAGGTAGATCTTTTCAGGTTTTTCGAATCCCTTCATCATCTTACCTGCTTTGGAAACTGTCAGGATGATCCCTGCATCTTCAAGATACTTCAGGTATGTCTTCAGTGTTCTCTCATCTCCGATATCAAGAAGCGACTTCAGTTTTTTCATGTCAGGGGTGAACGGGACCGATGCCGCAATTATTGACAAAAGTTTCTTCAGTTTCTTGACGCTGTTTCCACTCAGGGATGGATATATGGCTAAAAGATCGCTCTCAAGGGTTGTATGGATATTCTGCTCAAGCGTAAGCGCAAAAAGCGCCTTATCCTTATAATCCCTGAAGTAAGGATAATAGCCGCATTCGAGATATTCGGCAAATAGTGCGAGCACCTTCTTCTTTCTGCCTTCCATTGCGCTGATTATGCGCGTTGCCAATCTCTGATGGCCAGTTACAATGCCTTCAAGGGTGAGGGGCTCAAGACTGATGCCAAGAGAAAGCTCGGCGAATTCCCTGAAAGACATGCCGAACATCCTGTAAACAACTGCCCTTCTGCTCAGGTCGTGGCTTCCGCGACTGATCTCAAGCGCAGAACTGCCGGAGGCGGTTATAATGATCTTCGGAAATGTGTCATGAATGCTTTTCAGTTCACCTGACCAGTTAGGGTATTTATGGATTTCATCAAAGCAGATATGCTCGCCGCCGTGGTTATAAAACTGCTCTGCAATTTCATAAAGAGACAGTTTGCCGATAAGAAAATGGTCAGCCTGGATGTACAGGATTTTATTGCTGAAGATATCGTTCTTTGCATATGAGAGGATATGCTGGATCATGGCAGTGGTCTTCCCGACGCCTCTTTGACCGATGATGATCGAAAAACGGCTATTAAGTGGTGTGTTTTTGAGGAAGTACCTGACATAGTCCTGTCTGTATGTCTTTAGAAAATGCTGACTGAGTCTGAACAGCTCGTCCTTCATGAACCCTCTCCTTCTATTATAGTATTACGTTACTACAATAGCAGCATAACAATAGTAATGCAATACTAATGTTATGCCGTTATATATTTGGATATATAAAGAAAAAAGCCGAACCTGAAAGAAAATTGAGGAGCAATCGCCGGAAAGTGGTTACATTTTGGTTACAGTGGTCAAAAGGAAACCAGGCAGCGACTGTCTCTGCGCAACTGCCTTATTTCTCGATGAATATTATGGTAGGCCCGGGCGGTTTCGAACCGCCGACCTCTACCGTGTCAAGGTAGCGCTCTCCCCCTGAGCTACGAGCCTAAATCGGAAGATGCTGCGAGGCGATACTCATTAAACCAAAAGGGCTGTTTTTTGTCAAGGGAAGGCCTGCGAAAGCCCATAAAATAAGGCCTTCACCGCTTGTCTAAAAAAGCCTCACCTCAACCATCTCACCCTTTTCAATGCCATTAACATTTACGGGGATCACAAACGTACCGTCAGCATGCACCAGCGTCCTGATCAGACCTGACTTACCGAGCAGGGGGACTGCCCAGAGTCCGTCCTGCCGCTCCTCTATCACTGCCCTGATATGCTCTTCCCTCCCCTGAGAAGACGACACATTCCTCGAGAGCCTTGCCAAAACAACGCCTTTGAGCTGATCAGCACGGCGTTCCTGCAGCCCGCAGAGGGCATTTAAGACCGGTCTGAGGAATATGTCCAGGCAGACACTGACCGCAGCCGGATGACCGGGCAGGCCGAATATCGGTATACCGCTCATGACGCCGCCGATCATCGGCTTACCGGGCTTCAGCGAAAGACCGTGAAACAGAATGCCGGGATTGCCGATATCTTCAATAACCCTTGCTATCATATCCTTGGTTCCGACAGACGTGCCGCCCGAAACGGCAATGGCATCGGAATCCTTCATGGCATCTTCAACGGCGCTGCGTATCACCTTGTAGTCATCACTGAAGATGCCTTTTCTTATGGGAACGCCGCCGGCCTGAGCGACCATGCCAGCGATAACATAGGAGTTGGTATCGCGTATCTTGCCCATCGAAAGACTCTGGTCTGCGGGTATAACCTCGTCGCCCGTCGAGATGATCGAAACAACGGGCCTCCCGAATACCTTCAACTCCGTGACGCCGATGCCTGCTGCTGCGCCGAGGTCAGGAGGCCGTATGCGGTGCCCCCTGCTGACTACAACCTCACCGCGCTTTACATCCTCTCCGGCCTGAATGACGTTTTCGCCAGGGGCCACAGATTTCATCACCTCGATCATCTTGCCGTCAATAAGCTGTATATGCTCGAACATCACAACCGCATCAGCCCTTTCAGGAAGCATGCCGCCCGTAGGGATCTTGCTGACAGTATCATCAGCCAGCACAAATTCAGCCGACTCGCCCATGAAGATCTCCCGTGAAAGGTTCAGGTAAGCCGGCATGGTCTCAGCAGCGCCGAAGGTGTCTTCCGCCCTAACCGCATAACCGTCCACGGTTGAGCGCGCAAAGGCAGGCAGGTCCTCTGCGGCAATAATATCCTCTGCGCAGACCATACCGAGAGCTTCACCGATCTTTGCCGCACTCACCTTCGTTTTTTTACCTGCGAGATGTCCGAGAAGCAGATCAAGTGCATTCGCCGAGGTCATAACGTTTTCGCGACCGAGCATATCTTTCATGGATGATATTATAGTGGAAAATGCGGTGACAGGGGTAACGAGACTAATGATATACCGTTACCACTGTTTTATGACGGAAGACGTCATCGCTGATATCGAACACTTTTTTTTGGGAAAGGTCTGCCGCTTTTTGAAGAATGAAAGGAGGTAAATTCTCTTCAGCGCTGTCCGAGATTATTACAACGGCCTTTTTTTCGTATTCCTTTGGACCTTCCTGATAGTAGCGCGGATTCTTATATGCCCAGGTAAAACGGAGTGCAGATATCCCGATATCTTCAGGCAGGGGATATGAAGAATCTTCATAGCGGTACAGGATCTTCTTGTTCGTATGCAGATCAAGAAGAGGCACGGAGACAGCAGGGTCCATAACATAATCCCGGGGAAGCGGGGTAAATACCTCAACGACCGGAACGTCAAGACTCTCCAGATACGCTGCTGCGTCCCTGAGATTCGCAGCGCTCGTATGCTGCAGAAAGGGCAGAAATCCGGAGAGGCCAAGCGTCAGGGAGAAGGCAACGGCTGCATAGGCAATGTAGCGGGCTTTCATCGTATCCCTGATCAATTCAAGGCCGTAGGCAGCCATAAGACTTAACAGAGGGAATATCAAGATGATATAGCGGATCCTCCGTACCTGCAGAACAAGGACAAGAAAGACCAGCCAGGCAACGATGATATAGGCACTATCCTTCTTTCTGAAGGCCGCCAGGAGCGAGACAGCAGCAAGCACCGGAATAGCCGGATGCATCTGAAAGAGATAGGTCGAAACAAGACTCTCTCCCCAGCGCTTTAGTCCAGGCGCCTGATAGGAGATCAGGAAATGGACCTGCTTAACGAGCTCATCGTGTTTGAATGCGGCAACGATCGAGATCAGAAAAAAGGAGATGAAGAAGACGATCAGGCCCCTCAGGGCATAGCGATCAAGTCCTTCCTTTCTGTTTTGATGGAGTTCGACGGCATAGATGACAGGAATGACCGTCAGCATGAGCCAGGCAGAATACTTCGAAAAAAAAGTCATGAAGATGATCAGGCCTGCAGTCGGCACCATGAAGCCGCCCCGCCTCAGGGCAAGAAGAAAGGAATAGATCGAGAGCAGCAAAAAAAACATGGAAGGCAGGTCAACCATCATGAGCGGCACCTGAGTGAACAGGTAGGGAATGCACAACAGAAAGAGTCCTCCATGGAAGCCGATAGTTCTATTCCAAAGTTCCCTGCCTGTCAGATAGGTGAGCACGACTGCTGTCGAAAAAAAGAGCATATTGATGAGCTGAACAAAAAATCTGACTTCGCCGAAGAACCGGAAGATACTGCCATACATTAACGGTATGAGCGGCAGGTCGGTCCATGCATTGATACCCTTGCCCCACTCCCGCAAAAAATATCCCAACCCATAGAGTTCAAGGTGCTTGGCCTGGGTAAAATAGCGTGATGCATCCACGATCATCTCAGGCTCCTGCCGGAACAGGCCAGAGACGACAAAAGAAACGAGAAACAGGGTTGCCGGGGGGTATCGTTCGATCAGCTCAATGCGCGAAGCCATAAAGGCTGCCGCAAGGCTGAGGCAGAGAATAATTCCTGTGCGCAGGGGCGGAACAACCGAAAATACGTCATCCCAACTGACAAGCCTGCTGTCATCAAGAAATCTGAGCATGTAGAGGACATAAAAGAGAAGAAGGGAAGATATCGCAACAAGAAATGCAGTCCCATAACTTCTGAACCGGTCCTGATCGGTCTTCATGCTGTCAGCAGGTCATCTTCATAAGCATATAGCGCTCAAACCCGGTCATCGCTGCCAGGACATGACCCGGTCAAAGGAGAAGATGTCATCAATAATCATATCGTAGGAAAGATCCGTTTTCGAAAGGTCAATGATCCTGATCTCGTGTTCCTTCTGCTGCTCCCTGATTATCGCATCAGAGAGTTCTGTCGGCCCGTCATTTAAGATATGGAGGATTTTCATCGCGTCTCCATCCTACAGCACAATCACCTTGTCAGCATGATGGTTCATGATCGCATTATTGACCTGGCTGCCTGCAATGATCCCGGAAGGGATACCTTCGTAGTCGACACCGTTATTACTGGCGCTATGGACACAAAAACTTATCGTAACTCCCTGAAGCAGGGCAAGTTCACGCACTGCCGGATCCCCCAGCAGCCGTGTCCCGATATCCGTGAGGAAGATACTCACTTCGTGCCTCCGTGCAAGCGCCGCCTTTGTCAGTCCGACCAGATGCTTTCCATGCCTGTCCGTATTGACCAAAACACCCAGCATCATATCTTTTGTCTCCGCACGATACGCAGCACTTCCTGATAGACAGCTTCAGGCGAAATATCTTTCATGCACTGCATATGGCCGCAATCCCTGTTGAAGCAGGGCACGCATTCCAACGGTGACTGAAGAACAAGATGACCGCTGCCATATGGCCCTGTCCTGGCCGGACTTGTCGGTCCGAAGATGGCGACAACCGGGACGCTGAGCGCAGCCGCAATATGCATCGGACCCGAGTCGTTTGTAATGACCACTTCTGCTGTCCGCATAATCTCTACCAGCTGTCTGAGGCTTGTCTGCCCGGCCACAGAGCGGGCCTTGCCGTCAGAGTGCAGCACCACGTTATCAGCAATCTCCTTGTCTGCACTGCCCCCCACGACTACCGATCTCATAGGGAGCATTGAGGCGACTGCACCGAAGCTCTCTGCCGGCCATATCTTGGTCTTCCACCTTGCGCCCGGCACCAAAACAGCATAAGGGCCGGGGTCTGAGAGCGCTCCCTCCCTATTGCCTGTGCTGTCGGAAAGGGGAAAGGGGAAGGCTATATCAGGAGTCCCGCAGCCAAGTTCCGCAGCGACTTTCATATAACGATCAACGGCATGAATATCCCTGCCGCCCCTGACGTTCTTTGTATAAAAATACCTGCTGCCCTCGCGTGCCTCAAGAAAACCGATCCTCAACGGTGCATGCGTTGCCCATGTGATCAACCCGCTTCGAAACAGTCCCTGAAGATCGATCACCAAGTCATACTTTTCCTGTCTGAGCTGTTTGAAAAGTTCCCTGATCTCTTTCAGGGTGCTGCCGGCCCGCGAAAGCTTCTTCCAGCGATCCTTATTGATAATGATCAGCTTATCGATCATGGGGTGGCCCTCAAGCAGACCTTCAAGGCCCCTGGCGATCACCCAGTGAATCTCAGCCTGAGGAAGGCATTGTTTCATGGCGTTCAGAAACGGCAGGCTGTGCACCACATCCCCGAGAGAGCTCGGCTTTACTATCAGTATCTTCCTGCAGTCCCCCCTCTTAGACATCAGCCTTCCCGTGCATGGATAATATGGTCCTGACCGCCTCAGCAAGTCCCTCAACAACGGCATCTGCATGAGACGACGACTCTGCCTTGCCGGTCTTCACCAATATTGCTTTTGCTCCTGCGGCCTTCGCCAAACGCATGTCAACATCCTTATCCCCGACCACAAATGAGCGTTTGAGGTCTATGCCGTGATCGTTCCGTGCCTGAATCAGCATAGCGGGCTCAGGTTTTCTGCAGGCGCAATGCTCATCAGGGTGGTGCGGACAGTAATAGAACGCGTCAAACCCGTATTGGCCCAAAAATATCCGGTTCACCTCTTTTACCACACTCTCCGGCACTAAGCCCCTTGCGATCCCGGACTGGTTTGAAACACCGATAAGGCTGATGCCACGATCTCTCAGTGCAGAAAGAGCCGTTATTTCGGAAAAGATCTCCAGATCTTCCATCCTGCTCAGATAATGGACATCCCGGCAGAGAGTGCCATCACGATCAAAAAAAACCGCACTCTTTCTGAGAGTCAGTTTTTTCACGGCAGCATACACCTCGTCTGAGGTGATAAGGTCCATGCAGGCCAAATTGTTCTTCCTGCACTGCCGCTCAAAACAGGGCGCACATTCGACACTCTTCCTGATTACGACGTCCGATGTGCCGACCGGCCCGGTATGTTCCGGAGAGGTCGAGCCGAAGACCGCAACCAGCGGCGTGCCGACCGCATACCCGATATGCATGGGACCGGAATCGTTCGTTACCAATACATCAGATTCTGCTATTAATGCCATCAACTGTCGAAGAGAGGTAATGCCTGCCACATTCAGCAGGGACGATTGCGTTACAAGAGACGGGTCGAGATGTTTCAGAATATCCTCGGCAATCCCTGCTTCCTTTGGGCCGCCGAGAAGAAGAACGCTGCCGCTCAGTTCCGTTATCACCCTGCCCGCCACTTCTGCAAACCGCTGAGGCAGCCATCTCTTTGATGATCCGTAGGCTGCCCCCGGATTCAGGGCTATGACCGGCCTTTTCAGTCCTTCGATCATGCTCCTTGCCCCTAACCGCTCCTCAAGATCCAGAAACAGCCATGGCCGGTCAGGGCTGCCGTTGAATCCGGCCTTCTGTACCAGATTGAGATAATAATCAATATGATGGAGTGCTTTTGCCTGGGCATCGAATGCAACGGGATCGGTCAGGAGAAGGCCTCTTCCGTCCCTGCGGTAGCCGATACGTTTATTGATCCCGGCAAGAAAGGTTATCAGGGCAGCGTCAAAAGCGTTCTGAAGGAGCACGGCAGCAGCAAAACCATACTCTTTCAATTTCCGGGCGAGCCTGACCTTGCCTCCCAATCCCTTATATTCGTCCGCGTAGAGTATGATCTCATCAATATCGGGGTCCTTCTCAAAAAGAGGGGCTACCCAGGGCTTGACCAGGAGGCAGAGCCGTGCGTCCGGAAGAGTTCGCCTCAATGCCCTCATCGCAGGGATGGTCATAACTGCATCCCCGATCCAGTTAACACCCCTGAGCAGGACTGCGTTGTTTTTTTCGGTCTGTATTTTTTGCTTGTCCATAAAAGCCAGTATCCTCAATTATCCGGAACGTTCTGGTTCCGCATACACGAATGTATGAAAAAACTGATCTTATGATACTATAATTTTGAGACTGGATACATTGCCATGGACAGATTAAACAAAAGGATCACCCTTCTCGGCATCAGCTTCTTTGGCGTATTTCTGCTACTCCTCTTCCTTCTTTTTATACCAAAGGGTGAGACGTTATTCAGGGAAGAGAAATGCATCACATGCCACCGGTTCAGGGGAGAGGGAGGCATGGCCGGCCCTGATCTTACCGATGTGACAAAAAGGCGGAGTACCGTCTGGATCATGCGTCAGATCAGCAATTCACGGTCTCACAATCCTGAGTCGCGCATGCCGGAGTACGACCAGCTCAGTTATCCTGAGATCTGGGCAATTATTCTCTTTCTGAAATCCAATTAAGTTATTTCAGAAATATCTTGAGATAAACTGCTGCAGCCCCTTGCTGTACAGCTCTCCGGACAGGAGAAATCCTTCATTATGGTCTCCGCGTAACAGGAGGAACTCCTTCGGCTCGGCAGCATTTGCAAAGAGCTTCATCCCATGGTCATAAGGGATTATCTCGTCCTCAGGGCTGTGGATAAAAAGTTTGGGCAGTGCAAGGCTGCCGACCTTGTCTATGGTCGCATAATGGAAGCGTGTGATGAGCCTGACCGGCATATAGGGATAATACTTCCGGCCAATGTCAGGTATTGAGGTGAACCCTGACTCGATGATCAGAGCTCCTGCTTTTCTCCTTGTGGCAAGTTCTGCTGCCACAGCACTGCCAAGAGATCTGCCAAAGATCAGAATGCGTGCCGGATCAATCCCCTTATCGTTTACCAGAAAATCCCAGGCGGCCTCTGCGTCAAGATAGGTGCCCTTTTCTGTCGGCTCCCCCCCGCTGGTACCATATCCCCTATAATCAAAAATGAGCACGCTCAGGCCAAGAGCATGAAAGATTCTGATCGAATCAAGCCGATGAGAAATATTACCTGCATTGCCATGACAGAACAGCAGGACAGCCCGCGCAGCAGGCGCAGGTATATACCAGGCAGTGATGGTCAATCCATCAGCAGTCTTAAACGCAACCTCGTCAAAGGGAAGACTGATGGCAGCCGGGGTTTGCTCTATCTGCCTTGTCGGGAAATAGAGCATTTTGGGCTGGCGGAAAAAGACAAAGACAACAAGACCGCAGTAACCAGCGGCAAGGCCAATAATAACCGTGATAAACATACGTTTCAGTCCGGGCAGCTTCTTACTGAGAACTGCCATAAGATAGTGACTGGAGCATGGACTATTTCTTTGACCCCTTAAAAAAGCGCAGCCCCTCTCCCGGGTAAATCCTGCGCTCCTTGACCGGAGTCGCACTTGTTACCGCCGGCCAGGCATCAAGATTCTGATCAGCGCCCTCTTGAGCAATCGTTGTCGGCTGAGGGTCTGCAAGTATCGGTGACTGTCTGATATCGATCTCCCGGACATTGCAGCTGAATTCAATGGGGATACCGTTTGGATCAAATGAATAAACTGAATGGATAAAGCCATGGTCTATCACTTCTGAAACCCAGATCCCAGCCGCAGCCATTTTGTCCTTTATGGCCCAAAGATCACCTTCTGTCTCGATGCCAAAGGATACGTGATCAAAGACTAAATTACCTGAGACAACCTGACCATGGCCTTTTTCTTCCACAGGACTTATTGAGGGCCACTCAAAAAAGGAAATGGCGCAGGTCTCTGATATCTCGAAGAAGTACTGCCTGTACCCGGGCTGGCCGAGGCCTGCAACAAGCCTCATGCCAAGCAAGTCCCTCCAGAACCGTATCGTGCTGTCCATGTCACCTGTCGCCATGGCAAGGTGATTAACACCATTGAACGTGACCTTAGGCATTAATAAAACTCTTTAAGTAAATCTCCTAACTTATTGATATCAGGAGATTGTTTTACAAGCGGCATATCATGAATAATCGGAATTCTTTCTTCAAGTGACAGACGGCTGTTTCTATAGATAATACCAATCGGAATTCTGTCGCCCCACTGCAGGCTGCGTTCAAATGCCTTCACCCTGTCTGTGGGGTCATATTCAGGCTCAAGGTGATAGACTCTCTGTTTGTACCATTCATGTGTATTGATCTTGTTGAACGATACGCAGGGCTGGAGGATATCAACGAGACAGAACCCTTTGTGATCGATCGCAGCCTTGACCATGGACTTCAGATGATCCTGGTCACCAGAAAAACTGCGCGCAACAAAACTGCAATCAAGAGCAACGGCCAAAGCCATCGGGTTCAACTGCTCAGAAAATACGCCGAAGGGCAAATTTTTTGTGACAGTGCCCTCCTGGGTTGTAGGAGATGCCTGGCCTTTTGTGAGACCGTATACCTGGTTATCATGGACAAAAAGCTTAATATTCGGGTTCTTCCGCATGGTATGGATCAGATGATTGCCGCCTTCCCCGTAGCAGTCGCCATCGCCGGCAACGGCGAATACCGGCATCTCATGGTTGGCAAGCCTGATCCCTGTGGCAACAGGCAGTGTCCTGCCATGAAGGCCATTAAAGGTATTACATTTGAGATAGTGCGGGAACTTGGCTGCCTGACCTATGCCAGAGACGATCGTGAATTGGTGCGGTTCAAGGCCGAGTTCAACGACCGTGTCCTTGAATGTCTTGAGAATGCTGAAATTGCCGCATCCCGGGCACCATGCAGGTGTCTGCCCCTTATAATCATCCAATCTGGACATGCAGTTCTCCAACAAGTTCTTCTACGGTAAACGGCCTGCCGTCATATCGGTTTATCCAGGCCGCAAACTCAAATCCTGTTTCAGCCCTCATGAGACGCGCAAACTGGCCGGTGGCATTCTGTTCAATACATATCGCCTTCTTCGCATTTCCGAGAAGGGCAAGGTAATCAAACGCATCCCTGCCGGGAAAAGGAAATATTTGACTGAAATGAAGCATTGCTATTTTCTGTCTGTCTGAAAGCTCATAAACAGCCTCTTTGATCACGCCATAGGTTGATCCCCATCCGACCAGAACAATATCGGCAACTGCATCCCCATAAAAGAAAGGCGGCTCTATCTCCTTTTGGATCAGGGGCATTTTCTTCAAGAGCCTTTTTCCGACCATCTTCTTCCGCGTCTCTGCATCCTCAACAATATGGCCGTCCTCATCATGTTCATCACTGTCCGTAACAACAACGTGCCTTGACTCCCCCGGCACTGCCATTGGAGAAACTCCGGTATCGGTATATGCATGTCTTTTGTATTCCGAAAGACCGTTCAGGGCATCGGCCCTCAGCCGATAGTCAGTGTATACCAGCTTGTCCAGGTCCAAGCCTGCATGGGTCCACTGCGTGTCAGCCAGATACGTGTCAAAGATAACAAATGCAGGCACCTGGTATTTCTCTGAAAGGTCGAAAGCCTTGTTCGTAAGGTTCATGGCCTGTTCAGGGTCGCCAGGCGCAAAGATGATCCTCGGGAATTCGCCATGCGCTGTGTAAAGAGCGAACTGGAGTTCTCCCTGCTCTGTCCGGGTAGGGAAGCCCGTAGCAGGACCAGGTCTCTGGCCCAGACCTATCACGATCGGCGTCTCTGTCATAGCAGCAAGCGAGAGGCCTTCTACCATCAGCGCAAACCCGCCGCCGGAACTAGCTGTCATTGCCCTCACACCCGCATAAGACGCACCAAGCGCCATATTGATCGCAGCGATCTCATCCTCTGCCTGCTCAACAACAATACCGTATTGCTGCGCCTTGCCCGCAAGGTAGTTCATGATGCCTGTGGAGGGTGTCATAGGATACGCCGCATAGAACTTGCAGTCCGATGCCACGGCTCCAACCCCTATTGCGTCTATGCCGGCAATTAGCAGTTTCTGCTCAGCCCTTGCTGCCATCGAAAATGAACATCCACCACAATCCTTAACCGCAAAATCATATCCGGCGGCGGCAGCCGAGATATTTGCCTTTATGACCTCTTCTCCTTTCTTCTGGAAGGTGTCAGAAATGATCCTAAGGAGAATATCCATCTCCATGCCGAGCAAGCCCAATACAGCGCCAATAGCAACGGTGTTGGCCATGATCCTGCTGCCACCATGTTCGACCGCCAGCGCAGTAAAGGGTACATCACGAAATGTTGGGCCGTCGAATTTCTGTTTCAGCACTGCGGAGTCATAGATAATCCGCCCCTGCTCTGCAACGAAAGCAGCGTCATTGTCCATGCTGGCGAGATCAAAGGCAACAAGGATATCGAGCCTGCTGCGCGCAGCGGACAGAGGTCTGTCTGCAACGCGTATCTGATAGAAGTTATGACCTCCCCGGATGCGGGATTCATAATCCTGGTGGGTAAATACATGATATCCGGTCCGCGCAAAGACTCTGGAAAGAGTATCACCGACCGTCTGGATTCCCTGGCCCGCCTCTCCGCCGATCCTGATAGAATAGTCCATCAGCAATGCCGTTATGAAATGAAGGTGTCTCTGAATTTCGCAAGCCACATGATATGGCTTCGTTCCTCGTTGATAATCTCATCAACCACATCTTTTTCCTTCACGGCATCCCTGAGCCCATAAAAATAGAGCAGCGTTTCCTTCTCAAAGCCCATGGCAAAACGCACCGCATCTTCGACTGTCTTCACATGGTCAAGGGACGGAAGCGACTTATCCCTGCCCAGGAAAAACTCGGATTCCACAATCGCTCTCATATATTCAGACACATCTGCCCAGGCCTCCGGCTCTTCATCGCCCATCATCTCTTTCAGTTCAAGGAACATCTTCTCATGGATAAGTTCTTTGCCGGCAAGCGTATCGAAAAGCTTCTTAAGGCCTTCATTCTTTTCAAATCTCTTCGCAATTGTCGTATAAAACTCATACCCGAGCCTTTCAGTCCTGACAGCCTGCTCAACTACTTCCCTGATTGAAAATCTCTCCATAATTCCTCCGTAGAAGCGTCATATCCTAATCAAAATTAGAAGCTGTTTTAGATTACCCGATTTAGATCGTCAATATCTATAGTGCCCAGATCAAGGCAATTTCCCAGGCAGTTGAAGCCGCCGCAGGGATTCAAAGCCTCACGCGCCAATTGCATGCTTTCCCCCCTCTTCCATGCAGCAAAGTCACAATCATGTTCAAAAAAAGGACAGGTTCTGCAGAGTGCCCGAAAAAGATCGTCTTCTCTCTCTCTGCTCAGCACAACTCTGCCGGTGCCGACAGGTATTTCTTTCCCATCCTCGACAAGTCTCTCGATAATAATAAAACCCCCGCAGGCGAGTTCTTCGTCCTTGCCCGGCTTATAAAAAGCACAGTACGAAGCGCAGAGCAGTTGCGGGAGATCCTTTTTTTTCATCAGTTCCATCTTATCAGAAAGAAGGCTTATTGTATAATGGAGAATGCGTTATTATTTATCGCCCCATGTCTGTCTGAAGTGGCTTGAAACGCCCTCAGTGTACCATTTGAGAACTGACGAACTTTACGAGCTTGATGAGGGTTCATTCGATTTTCTTACGAAATGCTCTGCTGCAGATGGATGCCTGCCTGCGGGACAGGAATTCGTCGATTATTGCGCTAAAGAAGGGATATTGGTACCCGATCGCGCTGCAATTCAGCGGCCGCCTGTTATGAGATCTCCTGAACCGTCTCTACGCTATCTTGAACTCCAGATCACAGACAGTTGCAACCTGAA
This sequence comes from Nitrospirota bacterium, assembly GCA_016235245.1. Taxonomy (NCBI): domain Bacteria; kingdom Pseudomonadati; phylum Nitrospirota; species Nitrospirota bacterium. The sequence continues at coordinate 28,868 of JACRLO010000005.1, forward strand.
GTGTAAGCATTGTTATATTGATCCCCCCTCTGCGATAGAATCAGACAAGAAGACGTTTCATGAACTTTCTGCAGATCAGATACGGACTATTCTTCGTGAGTTTGAAGCACTCCAGGGGCTTCGGGTCATGATAACCGGCGGCGAACCCCTGCTTCATAAGGATTTTGAGGCAATCAATCATATGCTGCCCGATTTCCTGCTACGCAAGGTGCTCTTCTCCAATGGGCTCCTCCTGAACCGTCGAGTCCTGAAAAATCTGCATGTTGATGAAATTCAGATCAGCATCGACGGGCTTCAACGGGCGCATGATGCCTTACGGGGAACGGGCACCTTTACCCGGTCTATGGAGAGCATTCGTCTTTGCCTTGAGATGGGCTTTGAGGTCTCGGTATCGACCATGGTCCATACCGGCAATCTCAATGATTTCGACACCATGGAAAAGACGTTCAGAAAACTGGGAATCAGGGACTGGACCGTTGACGTGCCCTGCATTTCCGGAAGACTTGCGGACAATGCAAAATTCCAGGTCACACCGGAAACAGGCGGCAGATACCTGAAATACGGATTTGGCGAAGGACTTCATGGCAGCGGTGAAGGATTCGGATGCGGTCTTCACCTGATGTCGGTCATGGCCGACGGGAAAATGGCAAAATGCTCCTTTTATGCAGACAGGTCTGTCGGCACAATTCATGAGGGGCTCAGTGCATGCTGGCAGAAAATATCCCCTGTCAGGCTGGGCGACCTAAGCTGCGATTGTGCATATGTCGCTGCGTGCAGGGGAGGCTGCAGATTCCGCGCAGAAGTCCTCGGCAATGCGCAGGGAAAAGACCTTTACCGGTGTAAACTCTATGATATAATGAAGAAAGAAAAGTGACAGGGCACGAAGCCCAATCTTTGCACAAAGGAGGTGTGAAGCATGACGATCAAGAAGGTCTCGAAGAAGGCAGCAACAACCTGTAAGTGCAAGAGTTCCTGCTAATCAGGGCTCAACATATGAATGGATACAAAGGGGGCAGACTTCTTAGTCTGCCCCCTTTGTATCCTCGCTTCAGCTCTCTCATACGGAAGTGAATCAGGGGGCATTTACCGTAACCGTGCTTCAACACCTGCCCAATTGATGTTTTTGAAGAATGCTTCAATATAATCAGCGCGCTTGAGACCATAATCGATCATGTATGCATGCTCGAAAACATCCATGATCAGGATCGGGCTGCATCCTGCCGGATGGGAGACATCATGCTCATTCACCCAGAAATTAATGAGCTTTCCGTTCATGGGGTCAGCATAAAGCACAACCCATCCGATGCCGCGCATAGCTCCTGTGGCCTTGAAATCTTTTTCCCAGTTTTCATAGCTGCCGAAATCGGCCTGCATCTGCTTTATCAGCTTCCCGTCTTTGCGTAAGCCAGACTTTCCGCCGAGGTTCTCGAAATAATATTCATGAAGTCTCATCCCGTTAAATTCCCAACCAAACCTTCTCTTCAGTTCCGCATATTCCGGGGTACCTGTACGGCCATCCTTAAGCATCTGATCAAGGATATCGGAAACCTTATTCGTGTTCGTCACGTATCCCTGATAGAGGGTAAAATGGTTTTTGATAAGTGTTTCGCTGAACCCTTCCATACCAACCAGTGCGCTGTAGTCCCTAGATGCGTATGACATGATTGTTCCTCCTTTTCTTTCCTTTAATAGTTGTTGAAGGTCACAAAATCCTCGAAGCTCTTCCGGTATGCCCGTGGCAGCAGGGTTATGCCTGTCTTCAGATATCCGACCGTGATCAGCATAGGGATGATCTTGTCAGGGGGTATATTAAACTCTTTTTTAATGCAATCTTCGTCAAAACCGTCCATAGGATGGGTTTCGAGGCCCATACCCTTTGCAGCGATCATGATGTTCATGGCGAGCAACGAAGTGTTCTTTACGGCAAAGAACTTGCGTTTGAGACTATCCTCTGTGCTGTAGAGCGATGCTGCCATGCCCCTGTACGTCTCAACCATCTCCGGTTTCATGAACCCAAGCTCTACCCAGCTTGCCAGTGCCGGACCAAGAGTATTTTCCAGAGATCCAGGATCAGCCACCATAATAAAGACAGCTGAAGCTTCTTCAACCTTCGGTTGATTGAATGCGCACAGCCTCAGCACCCTTTTCCTTTCAGGGTCCTTTACGACAACGATCCTCCATGGCTGGAGGTTCATGGAAGACGGAGCCAGTTTAGCGAGCTCAACCAACTCCCTGATTTTTTCGTCAGAAATCTCTCTGTTTGGCTCAAAAAAATTGATTGAACGCCGCTCAAGTATCGCCTGTACTACATCCATGGCATGCTCCTTTTATTACGATAGAGATTGGAAATCATACTGTACAGGTTACCATACGGGGCTGTTATGTCAAATCGGTAATCAAAACCAGTAAAGACATTGTTGCAGGAACTCTCTTATGCGGATGTGACGGAAAAACAAAAGAGTGCGACATGGGCTTCAGGGCCGCACCTATGAGTGCGGCCCCGTTTCTGTCAAAAGCGATAGCAGATTACTTCGACCCTGTCAGCTGAATCGTAGCAGTGCCTCCGTCAGAGTTGATCGTAAAACTTCCCGGATAGGAGGCGACCGTAAGAGGTGCAAATTTTATCGATATACTGCAGGAGCCTGTCGTTGGTGCCACTGTTGCGCCCGTGCACGTATCTGTTGGCTTGCTGTAAGGCGCTGCAGGCGTCGTTACAGTGCTTATGTGAAGTGGCGCTGTCCCGGTATTCGTTACCGTTACGACTAACGTCTTGGTGCCCTTTGCTACCCGCCCAAAAATCAAAGAAGCAGGCGTAGCCTGAAGCACAGGATTTGTCGCAGCATACTTGACAAGGTCAGGTATCGTGCTTATTGTCAGCTGACCTGCATGGTCATGAACTATATATGCCGTCCCTGCCGCAGCATCACACGCAAGGCTTATATCAGGGCTCTGAGCATTTGCTTCGATCTCACAGAGATGAGTAGTAACTCTGTCGGCATTCAGACAGGGTGTCGTCGCCCCTACAAATGCCTTGATGTCACTGTGCGGCACCAGTTGGCCAGATACAGGGTCAATGACCGCCAGGGTAAAGGTATAATTAGGGCTCGCTGTACCTCCGGAATACGCCCTGATAATCCAGTTGTCCGTTGTCTGTAGACAACCGGTCTCCTCTGCAAAGGCAACACTCACCATCCCGACAAACGCAAGCAATACTATTGTCATCATCCGCTTCACAATGCACCTCCATGGTTTCATTAAATTGTTTGAGTCCATAAATTTGTCAATCCCTGTGTATTGTTTCATCGGGCCGCACCTACCAGCCCGATAACAACATCTCCTCCGGTGCTATAAATCTTTATTTCACCGGTATATTCCCCTACTGCCTTCGGACTGAACCTGATCCCCAAAGTACAGCTGCCTCCGGAAGGCAAAGGCAACAGAGTGCTGCAAGTTCCACCAGACAAACTGAATGGTGAGCTGGGAGGCGTAATCGACGTAATACTCAGGTCAGCCCCCCCTCCATTAGAAATGGTAGCGGTCGCTGAGGTCATCTTGCCTTCCGACGTGACTCCCATATCAACAGTCTTCGGCGCAATGAGCAGCGAGCTGGGCCTCGTCGGCAGTATATCAGGCACCTGGACAAACTGTTCGTTTCCAAGGCTGTCGTAATAGATTAAATATCCCGTGCCCGAGGCCTCATCGTAAATAAAGGTAATATCTGCTCTGCCGGCATTGCTTATGGCCAGCCAAGGGTTAGAAAGCAGACTGATCTTCTCGCGATTCACGAGTGCATGCGTAATTGCATCCAGAATCTCGATATAGATCACATAAGAGTTTGCCGCCGGATCCAGCACCGTATAGGCCGTTATAAGCCAAAGATCATTCTGGCGGTAATAACTGTTTCTGGCCATCTGGCCCGTTTCCGTAAAGGTCTTTGTCACAACACCTTCGTCGTTTCCAGCATTGTCTAAAGAGTAAAAACGCAGAACATCCGTGGACGTAATTCTGATCGGAACACCGGTATATTCCGTTGTCGGAGTACAGCCGATCCCCACGCAATAATAGGTTTTATCACAGCCGGTCTCAAAATCAGCACAGGTAAGTGTCACAAATACCGATGACACAAACTGCCCGTCTGAAGGAGCAGGCGTAGTTACCGGGTCGGTTTCGTCCTCAATAAATGTAGCGTTCACCGATATGTCTCCGTTAACTATTATAATACATTCAGCCACACCAGAACAGCCGCCTCCAGACCAACCGGAGAAGATAGATAATGCATCAGGCACCGCGGTCAGGGTCATCGTCGTTTCCGGCATGAAAGTCTCTTCGCAGTCTGCGCCGCAGTCTATCCCTGTCCCTGTCGGAACACTGGTAACGATACCTGTTCCGTTTCCATCTATGGTAACAAGCAGCCGGTAGTGGATCGTAGTGTTTTCAGCGACCGTATTATTGGCAGTATCAGCATCGTTGGTATCAGACAGCACAACGGCAGTATTGCTGATTACGCCGCTTACCATGGGGGCGGTAATGTTCACAAGTACTGTTGCAGTGTTGCCTGCAACCAGATTCCCAACAAGGCAACTGACCTTTCCGCCCACGACACTGCATAACGCGTCTGACCCTGAAGGCTCAAACGATGTCCCCTCCGGAAGGGTATCCTCCAAGACGATACCGGTTGCGTTGTCCGGCCCGTTATTCGTCACCGTGTAGGTATATGTGATGACATGGCCCACAACAGCGGGGTCAGGGCTATCGGACACAGTAACCGAAAGGTCTGCGTTACCGATTGCACCACCCGGCTTTGAACGCACACAGCGGACGCTGAGGAGTTGGTCCTTGGCACGGGTTATCACATCACCGTTGATGAACGATACACCCCAGGCATAGGCATATGGTGGGACCAATTCTGCGGTACCAACACTGGTTGAAGAACTCCAGTATACACCATGACTCACTGCCGTAAAGAAGTCCGAATCTGTTGCCGGAGGGATGCTGCTGTCAACCGTGATAGATTCCAATTCCTTGACGTCAGGCAGCCGCCAGTCATTAACCGTTGAATCCGGAAATTCGAGGTTATCACAATATATCAGCGCATCCACCCAGTTTCTTGTTGTTGTTTCTCCCTGCAGCCATATAAGGCCGGTGGCCTTGTCCGTGATTGTCCCATCTCCATTGTCTTGCAGATCAGGATACATCAGGGTCTTTCCGCGCACGCAGCGAGTCAGCGCTGTCGTATCGACGTCATGGCCGTCTGCATGCCCCATGAAGAAATCGAGGTTCCATGCCATTGCCGTCCCGGCCTGATATTCCGTATCGGTCCAGTAGGGAGCAGAATTTACTGCAAGGAATGAGGCAGTAAGCGCCGGATTATAGGTGCCGAAATCAACGATACTCAAAAGTTCCTTCTTGCTCGGCAGACGCCAGTCAGGATAGAAGCCGCCAGGATATAGCCCCAGGGATAACCCTTCACAATATGCCCTGGCCTCTGCCCTTGTCCTTAAAACATTGTCATCAATCTTCTGCCACATCAAATGGGTATTGCTGTCCGTCAGTGTGCCGTCGCCATTGTCGGCAAAAGAGATCGGGTTAATCACAGAGGCTGCGTCTTCACCTGGGATAAGCGGATCGGTATAGAATATGAGCTGACCGGAATCAGGGAACTTTATCTCACAGGCATCACCAATGAGATCCCCATCCGTATCCGTCTGTTTCGAGTTAGAGACCAGCGGGCAGTTGTCCACGCCGTTTAATACACCGTCATTATCCTTATCCGGGTCACAGGCATCACCCAGTCCGTCGCCATCCGTATCGAGCTGGTCCGGATTCACGATTAGCGGGCAGTTGTCCACCCCGTTTAATACGCCATCTTCGTCCTTGTCCGGATCGCAGGCATCACCCAGTCCGTCGCCATCCGTATCGAGCTGATCAGCATTGCTCACCAGAGGACAATTATCTAAGGTATCCGGAACCAGATCGCCGTCATCATCTGAATCAATCTGCGTGGACACAGCGGACGAATTGTTGATCGTATAATCATCATTTGTGATGGAGTTGACCATAACGATATTATTGATAAGCCCTGGCGTTGCCGGTGACAGAATAATAAGGCTGATGACAACCTCACTGCCGCTTGCCAGCGATCCGATGGCACAGGTTACATTGCCAGCTAGATCAACGCAGGTCGCGCCGGCAGCTGATACAAAGGCAGTTCCGGCAGGCAGCGTTTCGGACAGTATCACCGCTTCGGCGTCAAACGGGCCATTATTAAGAACTGTCGCAGTATAGGTTACAGGAGTATTTACAATTACCGGCGCTGCGGGACCAGTCGGGCCGGTAAGACTGACGGCAAGATCAGACTCTCCCAGCGACCCTGCTCGTCCACCCCTGACGCACCTGACAAGATAGGGGGTAAGCTTTGTCACAGCAGCAACACTCCCCGCATCGAAATTAACTGCCCAGGCGCTTTCTTCCAGCCCCTGTTTTGTGGTTGAAGTCCAGTATCTTGCGCTGTCCGTGCCCACAAATATCGCGGGGGACGGAGCCTCCGGCTTATATATGGCAGGATTCGTCGTATCCTGGGCAGTCATTGACTGAAGTTCCTTTACGTTCGGAAGCCGCCAATGATCCACCGCTGGAGATGCCGGCGTCGAGAGATTTTCACAATAGTCAATGGCCGCTTCCCATGTCCGCGGAGTATCATCATCAGACTGCTGCCATACCAGACCGGTAGAGGCATCAGAGACCGTCCCGTCATTGTTGTCGGTATAATCGCCATAGGTGATTACACTTTCCCGTACGCAGCGAATCCTCCTCGGGCTGATCTTAGCGTAGATGTTTACCGCACCGTCGTTAAAATCAATTCCCCATGCATCACCGCTACCAGTGCTGAAGGTGTCATCGGACCAGTAAATCACCGGTTCCGTCTCCAGGAAATACTGCCCGTCAATGGCAGGAGCATATTTACCGAAATCAACAATACCCATAAGCTCCTTGACCGAAGGCATACGCCAGTTGCCCACAAAACCGCCAAGCATCAGCGTTGAGCAGTAGGTGCCTGCATCGTCCCACACGTAAGAGATATCGTTATCTCTTGCCTGCCACATAAGATGCGTGTTCCGGTCTGTTACGGTACCGTCTCCATTGTCGATAAACGACGGGGGGTTTATCGTATAGTCAGCGTCCTCTCCAATGGTATTTGTAAAGTGAGACGTCTGACCGGTATCAGAGAGTCTGATCTCGCAGACGTCTCGAATCCCATCGCCATCCGTATCGGTCTGATCTTGGTTCGGCACTGAGGGGCAGTTGTCAATGTTGTCCGCAATACCATCACCATCCCTGTCAGGATCGCAGGCATCACCGATGTCATCCCCATCGCTGTCAGCCTGTCCCGGATTCCAGACAAAAGGACAATTGTCACTGACATCAGGGATACCGTCCTGGTCCGAATCAAGGATAAAGGTGGCTGTCACCGTAATATCTGCATTAATCAAAACCGAGCATACTCCAGTCCCTGAGCACCCGCCTCCTGACCATCCTTCAAAAATCGACCCGATACTCGGTACCGCGGTAAGAACAACCTCAGGCGGACCGATTGGATACAGCTCACTATAATCGTTAATTGCGGTATCTATTCCGGAAGGAGAGCTCGTTACAGTCCCCGAGCCGGTTCCCTTCAGGGAGGCAGTAAGTGTCTGTTGGGCTTTTCCAACAACCGTGCTGAGAGAAACCGTATTATTCGATGCGTCACCATCATGCGTCGATCCGGTAACCACGGCGCTGTTTATTATCGTCGCCGGTGCTGACGGAGCGGTAATAACTATCGTAACCAGGACATCCTCACCTGATGAAATTGTCCCGATTTCACACGTCACGGTACCTGCAGAAGGACTGCAGCCGCTCCCTCCGGTCCAGTTTCCTGATACCAATGTACCGGCAGAATACGTATCGGTCAGAACGACATCATGTGCTTCAAACGGTCCGTTATTGGATACCGTTATCGAGTAGGTAATATCGGTATTCTCCACTGCCGGGTCCGGCGAATCAGTTGCCGCAACCTTCAGGAGAGAGAGCTCTGCTTCGCCCATTGATCCCGATCTTCCGCCGCGTATGCACCGGATGCTCTTCAGAGCGCTCTTGAGGGCATATGACGTGCTGCCGCTGACAAAATCAGTATACCAGGCATTATCAACATATTCTGAACTGGTCGTTGACGACCAGTATCCAGTCGAATTTACTCCAAAGAACAGGCTATTGTCGACGGCTGAAGTATTGGTATCCGAAGGGAGATTATCATCGGCAATCGTCTCCAATTCACGGATATTTGGGGCTCTCCAGTCACTGTAACCGGCAAGAGATCCCAGGTTCTCGCAATAGGAGATGGCTTCCTCCCACGTTCTGGATGTTGCCGGTGTCTGTTGCCACACAAGACCGGTAGACCTGTCCTCAATAGTACCATTTCCATTGTCGAGAAAATCACCATAGGCGATCCGCGCAGACCTGACACACAACGTCCTGTATTTCCCTGACTTTAACGTAAAATTGGCCTGGCCACTGCCGAAATTCACAGCCCATGCATTTGTCTGACCACCTGCATATGAGGTGGAAGTCCAGTAGTTCAGCGTATTCATCCCGGGGAAAATGGTCTTGTTAACCGCCGGGTTCTTAAATTGATAATCCACAATGCTCAAGAGTTCTTTCTTTGTCGGCAGCTTCCAGTCTGAATGTCCTCCAAGACCAAGACTGCCACAGACGTCAAGTTTTGCATTCGGATTGAACGCGTCAGAGATACCTGCAGCCTCATACCAGTTATAGTTGGTATCATCGTCCACCCGCTGCCACATGAGGTAGGTATTGAGGTCAGTTACGGTGCCGTTGCCATTATCTATCAGTGTAGGAGGGAAAATCAGGTAATCGGAATCATCCCCTGTCACGGATGCGTAATGGGTAGTCTGGCCTGTATCAGGCAGCCTCAGTTCACAGGCATCCCCTATGCCGTCGTCATCCGTATCAACCTGGTCGGTGTTAGGGACATTCGGACAGTTATCAACGGAATCCCATATCAGGTCATTATCGAGATCGGTATCATACGCAAAAATAGCAGTCACTGTTGTATTTGCATTGATCAATACCGCACACGTATCGCCCCGCGGATTGCCGATGCTGTTACATCCACCTCCTGACCATCCAACAAATCTGGACTTGGTTGCATCCGGAGGGGTTTCTGTCGGCCAGTTAGGCGTTGCAGTAAGGATTACGGTTTCGCCAAAGGCATATATGTCAAAACAGGCATCCTGCTGGTCTCCCGGACAGTTAATCAAATTTCCATCGTTGTCGATGCCGTCATGGTCTGCCGTAACCTGTCCCGGCACATCTCCCAGAACTTCAACCGTCAGGACAGCTTCACGCCCTCCCCTGACGCAGCGGACATAGTTGTCTTCAGTCTTGTAATACGGATAAGAGTAGCCGTAACCAAAATAGATTCCCCATGCAGTCGTCTTGTCAGCAACATCAGTTGTGGACGACCAGAATTTGGAAGTATCATTGTCGTCAAGGAAGCCGCGGAAGACCGTCGTATCGCGGGTATCAATCGCCGGGCTGTGCATATCAAGGCTCGTAATAGATGCAAGCTCCTTTATATTCGGGAGTCTCCAGTCTGAGCGGGGCGCTGTCCCTCCGGCCATATTCATGTCAACTTTTGATATGTTTTCTGTTACCGTGCTGACCACCGCAAAGGTGTTCGGACCGATCCCTGTAAGCGGAGCGGCACTGATCGTCACGGTCGGTCCGATAGATGATGCCGTATACTCGGGGGTAGAGTTATAGGCATTGATATTGGCTGCGACATCAGTGGCTAACTGCTGGAGATTCGTCGTAAAAGCCACAGGCGCACCGGTATCCATGACCTGAACTCCATTCACGGTAATACCGGTCACCGAACCAGTCGAGCCGGTCACAAAACGGACCGATCCCGTTGCCACGGTCTGACTTAAGGTAAGGTCCTCGCAATAGGTTGTTGCAGCACTCCAGCTCATTGGTCCCGAGAAACCTCTTTGCCATAAAAGGTTAGTCCCTTTGTCATGTACCCAGTCATCTGACGTATCACCGGAAGTGCCATTGTCAGACATTGCATACTCATTAAAATGCAGGTTTTTCCCCCTCACGCATTTCACATACGATGGACTTGACTTACCAACCGGGAGAAATGTTCCGGTAGAGAAGTTCACATTCCATGCAATATCAGAAGAAACGGCAAAGGCATCAATTGTCCAGTAATCGGTCTTTGTCGACGGAAATACGACGGTGTCAATCGCCATCTGGTCAGCACGCTCAGCATGATCCAGCAGCGTAACGAGTTCCTTCATGGAAGGGAGTCTCCAGTCCGTATGTTCGCCCAGAGTAAGGCTGCCACAAACATTCACAACACCTCCGGGATTGTCATGCTGATCGGCAGTTGCAGTGCCGCTCGCCTGGTTCCAGGTATAGGTCTGAGTACCGGTCATCTGCTGCCACATAAGTCCGGTGACATTGTCATTCACGGTGCCGTCGCTTTGAACGGTGAACGAGGGAGATTTGATCTCATAACTTCCGTCCTGGGCCAGCAAACTACCGCTTGCAGGACAATAAATTGATCCGCCGGCAGCGTCGTAGCAGATGATCTGGCCGGTATCAGGGAGATCAACCTGACACGCATCACCCCTGCCGTCATGATCAGAATCCAGTTGGTCAGGATTGTACACCGTTGGACAATTATCCTGTAAATCGGCAACACCGTCACTGTCAGCATCCCCGTCACAGGCATCACCTATACCGTTGCCGTCGGCGTCTGCCTGGTCAGGATTACTGACATTTGGACAGTTATCGTCACAGTTAATAGTATTGCCTGCGGTGCATTTATGGTCTCCGGGGGTGCCGCTCAGATCACCGTCATCTCCAATGCCGTCGCTGTCGGTGTCCTGCCCAAAAATCGCATTAACAACAAGGTTTGAAGTCATTACAACCGTGCATGTTTGAGATGAACCGCTGCAGGCGCCTGACCACCTGATAAAGGTAGAAACAATATCATTCGGCGAGGCCTCAAGGGTGATCGTATCGTTTTTGGTATAGACCTCAGAACAGGTGCCAGTGCACTCGATCGCAGGACCGGACGGCGTCACCGCTGTTGAACGTATCGTTCCGCTCCCTGTGCCGAGTTTGTTCACTTCCAGGGTGAAGTCGTCATCAACAATCATAACCGTAGCAGTATCGGTGAAGACCAGTGCATTTGATGAACTGAAGTGAACCGTGAATGTTTCATCACCTTCAGCCTCATGGTCATTCCTGATCGGTATTCTGATTTCAGTCGAGGGAGTAAACGGAGGGATGGAACCGTTCAATTGAGTCCCGGATGTGCCGCTGATTGTATAATCATCAGTTGCTCCGCTGACACTACCGGTGGCAGTACCGTCTTGCGTATAATAAGTGAAATATACGGTCTCGTTAGTTTCCTTGCTTAAGGATATCGTCAGTACGGCTTCAAGAGAGTTTTCATTGACCGAAACATTTGCAACGCTCAGGATTGGCCTCTTCTTTAATCCATATTCCTCACCGGTGAGAGGATCGTTGCCTTTCCTGCCTGTCAGTTTGATCCAGCCAAGGTTTTCAGACCATACCGCGCCGGTAAATTTTTCGATATTTTCACCGCCAAGGGCAGGCACATTATATTTCGCCTTAACAACGTCCAGACATGGCTCCGAACCACACGTAGGATTGAATTTAATCCATCCCGCCAGTTCGCTCCAGCCATAGCCGGAGAGATAGCCGGTCGCCAGATCGACATTGACGCCCCAGTTAGTCCCATTCGTATTCAGATAATAAGGAGATGACGCTCCGACATAATCCTTCGCCCCAAGCTCTATCCAGCCAATATTTTCAGCCCAGATATAACCGGTCAGATAGCCGGTGCTGCTGTCAACAATCTGCATGCCTTCAGCAGCATTCAGCCAGCCAGCTGTCTCGGACCATGCATAGCCGCTGACGTTTGTCCCGGGAAGTGGCGCCGCAAAAGCGGCCACCGGAAGCAGAAAAAGCAACATCACGGCTTTTATGAATAAACTCTTATAGCTGGCTCCAGCTGTTTTCATATGAGCTCCTTATCATTCATGATTGTCTTTAATAATCCTCTGTCAATTTTCCCTGATTTTCCTCATTGCGTTAAGTCTTAGTTGCTGCAATTAAGGAATATTTATATTAAAGGTCGTTGTACCGATTGTGCCGCCGGAACCGTCAGATACGGTAAACGTAAAACTGTCAGCGCCAGTACTTGACGGTGCAGTGTCATTGTATCTCACATCGCAATTATCGATATCTGCCTGTAAAAATGTGCCGTTTACCAACACTGCAGACCATGAACCCGTGCCAGTACAACCGGTACCGCTGGTTCTTAATTGCAGTTGTCCCTTTGTAGGCAGAGCTGTCACCGTGTAGGTAATCTGTCCTGTATTATTGTCAACATCGGTAACATTGAGGGAAGTGTTCTGAATAACAGCAAAACTGCCGGAAGTCACTGTCAGGGTATTATTCGTCGCAAGGACAGGGGCATCATTGCCTGCGTTAATTGTTATGCTGATGGTTGCATTTCCTGAATATGCCGAACCGTCATATACCCTGAAGGTAAAACTGTCAGAAACATTACTCTGCGATGGCGGCTCGTACGCTGATGCGTCGTATTTAAAAGCATTTGTGCCGTTAATCATCGAAGCTGTGCCATGGGTTCCGTTTGAAACTATACTGTATGTCAGGGAGCTTCCTTCCGGATCACTTCCGACGAGATTCCCGTAGAGTATCCCGTTTTCTGATACGCTAAATGAACCTGCAGAGGCAGTCGGCGAATCATTCGCTGCGGTTACGGTCACCGTGACCGTGCCGGTGTCTGTCAGGCTCCCATCAGTTACGGTATACTGGAACGAGTCCTTGCCGTTGAAATTGGTCGGGGGAGTGTAGAAAAGGCTGTTGCCTGTTTGGCTTATGGTACCGCCATTGGCTGAGGTGCCATTAAAACCGGATATGCTCAACGTGTCACCGTCATCGTCGGTATCGTTTGTCAGTACGGTTATGCCTGCGGTCATGGTATCTTCATTTGTGGTGGCGCTGTCATCCACTGCCTTAGGCCGCCTGTTGCATGTCCGCGTTCCTGTTTTCGGCCCCCAACCAGTCCCGGAGCGCAGTCCCCAGAAGGTTTTGGTATTGCAAACCTCGCTCAGCGCGGCGCCGTGTGTGCTGTCCACCGCAGGCAGCATACCCATGATGTCGTTGAGTGGATAGTCGGTGGGGACTATAAGCGGATAGTCAGAACTCTTTATGGTCGGACTGATCGCCCCGGTAGGCGGCTCGGCAAAGGGTGAGGCCGGCAGCGGGGTTCCCAAAGTCCCGTCATAAAGACGGTCGTAGATATTTTTTAGCGTATATCTCGATACGCTCTGAGAACCGGGGCCCGCCGGAGCGTTCAGGGAACCGGCAAAAACAACTGCAGGGCAGAGCAGCCCAAGCAGAAGCGATGCAGCTATCCCATATGTTGCCAACTGTGAAGATTTTGTCTTTTTCCAGGATCTATCCATTGCAGCCTCCCTTTTCCAATACAATTTTATATGCTGTTATCCGTTTCTCTGATTCCGTTTTTTCGAAAATCCGCAGCCTTGCTGAACCATCTTGAGCCGTCATCATTTCGCACACGTTAATACCTGTTCCACGAACCATCATAATGCTATTGACCGACAGGCACTTTCGTAAGCGCCTGTCCGGCAGCAGTGGTATACAGCATATATGCTGCTGACTCTGCTTCATCAAATACCATCGTAATATCAGATACCATACCCTCAGACGAAATCAGGAGTGGGTTGGCATTCATTCCCGTAATTGCTGCAGCGGGATGTACACCGCTTGGGTCGAGCACCTCAAGGTATACTGAATACAGTCCGGTATCTTCCCTCGTGGTATACGCCCTGATAATCCAATTTCTTACATTCAGGTAATGACTGTTCCTGCACATCTTGCCCGCATCACCCACACACTGATTATCCACGATTCCGTCACAGTCATTGTCCTTCCGGTCGCATAGCTCCACAGCTCCGGGATAGACAGAGGCGTCATTGTCATTACAGTCTTTCGCCAGGCTGATCAGTTCAGAAGATGTCTTATAGCCATTCGGCCTTCTACAGGATGTATCATTGGTTGTCATGTCAGAATAACCATCTCCATCAGCATCCTTATACCAGAGCTGACCAGGATGTTCCTTGGAATCACTATCATTGCAGTCAGCATTATTGGAGACATATCCTGCAGGATGGGAGCATACAAGCAACATATTCAGCGGGTCGCCAAAACCATCTCCATCAGCGTCCCGATAAAAGGCGATGTCTCCGCTTTCATCGATCAATCCGTTACAGTTATCATCTTTGCCATTACACCGTTCAACTGCTCCCGGATGGACCGAAGCGTCATGGTCGTTACAGTCAGGGGCGCTGAAGAACAGCTCATCCAAAGCCTTGTACCCGGCCGGCTTGACGCATGATTCTATGATCCCTGAGCCCGGGTATCCGTCATTGTCCGCATCGGGATAATAGGTTATCCGCGTCGGGCAGTCATCAAGAGGGATCTTCGTGACAGCGCCGCGTGCCCCTATCGTGGCAGTGGCAAGAAGCTTGCCGTTCAGAAAAATACTTGCCCGTTCACCCGGAAGCGCAGACGATGGGTCACGCGGACTCTGCGAATCTATCGGAACTCGCAGAATAAATGTGTTCATTGCACTTTTATTGCTGCCTAACGTGTAGCGTGCAATAGGGGTAGAGCTGCCGTTTACCGTCACCGTAACCTCGCCGGTTATCACCGGCAACCCATTGAGCGTGATGGTCCCATAAAATATATTGTCCGGCTCCGTGAGTTTCGCAAGACCTGTTCCTGCCAGGAGTAAAACACATCCGAGTATCAGCAAGCACATCACTATCCTGTTCGTCCTCATTGCTTTCACCCCGCCTTCTGGATTCTCTCTGTATCGTAGTCGCTTGTTCATCTCAGTTCCCCGAATATCCATAAGTCTTGAAGAAGATCTTTATATCCGAGACCCCTGACAGAAATCTGCTAAGACCTATCGCAGGGTCATAGTTCAGTGTGCCTCCGGGGATGATCAGCATCCATTTCGTATTCCATACTGAACGTCCTATAAGCCTGCCGTCCGTAGTTGTTTCAGATGCATCAAACTCGCCTGAATCGGGATATGCCCTGATACTTGAAAACTTCCGTATGCCGCTCAGCTGGTCTGAGAGGCTGTCATTTAGCGGGATCCAGTCAGGATTCGAAATATCCGAGGCCCCTATCGGGAACGGTACAGGGATTTTCTGGTCCACGACCCTCCACTGCCTTGTCTGCATCATATTACCGGTCGGTGCCCGCATGGTATCCATGCCTGTCGGGATCAGATAAACCCTCGGAGTTAAGGCCAACTGCGTGGTGTCATAATCAGTAAACCATACTCCAGTAGCCCGGATTTTTGTGGCAAAGTTCGTAGGATCATAGGCGCTGTCACCAGCCCCGAGCTGCTGGCCGAAGAAGTTGCGTCCGAAATTGATCTCCGTGCTGAACGGGATCACGAGTCCAGGCTGGGGGACTGTGCTGTCAATCGTAAATGGCCGGCAGTATTTCCTGAACTCAGGTATCTGCCAGAGGTCAGCGGCATAGAAGCCTGAACCACCTGCCGGGTCATAAGGGCTCGAAAGGAGGGTCCTCCAGTCCACATTATCCGTAAGCCTGAAGAGCTCGCTTTTGAGTGAGAACCGGTTCGTTTCAATCTGCGGGTTGTTGAACCCAAGCTGTCCCTTGAGGATGTCGAAGTTCTGGCCAAGGCGGGAAAGCGGGTCAGATAATCCCCTTGCTCCGACAACAGGCCTGCCATCAATCATCTGTCCAAGACTTCTCTGCTTCACAATATTGGTCAGAAATTTCTGGCCAGAGGCCCTGTCGCTTCTGAGCAATCCTGTCTCATAGTCATACGCCTTGGCAGCCAGATACGTGTACCTCGATGCCAGATCAAACTGTGCCCGGTATTTCTGTATGCCGTCGTTTCTGAAAATCCTGAAGGTCATATCCCGGTACCGGGCCTCCTGGACTTCACTGGCCACCCATGCCCGGTACACATAGATCTCAGACTGGAGTCTCTCTCCCTTTGCAAGCACTGCATAATAATTCTGTATCGCCTGCTGGACAACCCCCTTCTGGGCAAAGACGTCCAGACGGGCTGCAGGCTCCTGCCTGATAAGCGTCTCAAGCTCAACAAATGCACTTGCAAACTCGTAGTTCTGCCCCGTCCTTTCGATCGAGATCTCGAAGGCCTTTTCCGAGACATTCTTTCCGTACTCCGTCCATAATTTGAGAATGTCTACGACATCGACAACGGTGTCAAGGGCAAAGGCCCCACTATCTCCGGCAATCTCGACTGTGCAGGCAACAGGGCTTCCGGCATCAACAGCCAATCCGACAGCTCTCGGCGGACAATGGGCTGCATCTTCAGAGACAAAATTTATCGCAGCAGAAATCCGCCTCATAATGATATTAGCCGTTTCCATGACACCAAGGATGGCATCCAGTCCAAGGCTTATGGTAGCGCTTTGCTGGATCAATGAAAGCTTGTCGGTCTGGAAATCGTAGAGTGCCTCTAAACTCTTGACCTTGTCATTAATATCCTTAAGATAATTTTCGTAGTTCCTCAGGGAAACTTCATATGCATTTCTGGCAAGATACAAATCAGTAAATGCCCGCTGTATCTCTCCCTCTGCTTTGCGCTGCCCCACGTTATCGGGCTTGATAATCCCAAGACCTCTGGTAGAAAACCGATAGGTAACATTACTGGTAGTCGGGTTAGCCGGCGGATACGCCGGTGCTTTGCACTTAGCTATTATGGGGTTCAGGACTGTCTCCATGGGAGACTGCCCGTAACATATGGGCGTAAAACTGAGGGTCACTGCGTGAGCGTCATCAGGTGGAGCTGATTCGCCGGTCAGTTCTGACTTATCTATCCACATGTAATGAAGGAGATCAGGTCCATCATAATCGCTCGGATATGTTCCTGTTGGTCCCATATCACCGGCATAAGGATATCCGTATATCTCGATCAGACGGTTCATGTAGTCAACTTCCTGAACATACACATTACCGCCGAATTCGTAGAGGGTATTTTCATTCTGCCTGAGCATATTGCTGGCTTTATTCGCATAATCCCAAACACCTACCACATTCTGAAGCGCCGCGTTTGCACGCTCATAGATCTGTTCAAAATGCGTCATTCCCTCCATGCCCGATGATATAGTGTTGTCAATATCAAAGGGGACAACATCCCGCGATAGCCCAAGCGGGTTAAGCCCGGCGTCGGCCTTATCAAGCTGCACCTGGACCTCCAGAAAATTCATCGGAATCTCTGACAGCTCCTTGACCGTCCTCCGGTCTATCTTCGTCAGATAGGTGCCGGTTTTAGCCGGATCATGCAGCGGGTCATTGTCAACTTCAGGCAATATCGAATTGGCCACAACCCAGTCAAAAAACGCGCTCTGCCCTGTCCTTCTACCCCACTCCGAGAGTCCCCAGGCACGCGCGGACTGAGGGTCAGCAGGGTCTGTCAGGGTGTTGTCCTTATATCCCTGCCACTGTCCGGCCGGGTCATCAACATACTTCAACCGGTACGTAAGGTTCATAATCTCGGCTCCGGCCTTGGCCCTGGCCGCTGCCACTCTGGCAAACTTTCTTTCGTCGAGGTAATCGACCCTGACGGGGGCCCCTGCAACAAGTACTGATTCAGCCCTTGGGTCCCACGTATAGAAGGGATGGCGGAGCAGCCGGTAATAGCCTTTTGCAGCAGTGAGATAGTGGCCCCATGCGTCTCCATGACCCTGCGGGAACATGATCCTCGCATCATATTCGTCGATAAATCCATCACCGTTCATGTCTTTGATATTATAGACCTGTGAATATGCCACCTCACCGTCATTAGAGGTGAAATTCCAGACTGCACGGTTATACACCGGCCTCGCTGATCGATAATCAAAACCGCGCAGCAGGGTAAGTTCCTCTTCAAGGAGAGAATCGACCTGGTTCTGGAAGGCAAAGATCGAGGAGGACTCAGAGCCGTATTCGATACTGTTTGTTCCAAAACCTATCGTCGGATCCTGAGCGTCACCATATGCCTCATTGCCAAGCAGCATGTAGAAGTCGGATATCCGGGAGGCTGCAAGCAGAAGCGCTGCATTGGCCGGAGCGTAATTGATCGGAGGAGTGCCGCCGATCGAAAGTCCGATGCCCCTGCGAAGCACAGTTTCGTACGCGGAAATCAGCCCCATACTGTTAAGGTTATCCGGATCGTTATTCATCGCAACGGCGCCTTCATACCGTTCCCCAAGTTGAATAAGCATGCTGCCAAAAGTGTTCGTGGGAGCAGCAGCAAAGTCTTTTACCCGGGCTTCAAACGGGTTCAGGGCACGTAAGACCCGCTTTATCCAGCCCTCGGCAAGCTGAGGCCTTGGTGTGTCGGCAGTCCCTGAAGGGTCTCCTGCCCAGGGGGTTGCTACAGAGGTGTTATTGCAGACTGGGTACCCCTTATACCTGACATAGAACCAGTTGTCAGATATCGTCGTCTCCGTAGCACCCTTGATGGTTATATCGATGGCCCCAAATGGATCAGGCACATTAAAGGGGAGCCATCTGCCCGTGGCTGTTGAAAACTCATCGGTCTCGGGTGTCGGCGGCGGCTCAGGTCCTCTGCCAGTACCAGGGTCAGGGTGGTAATACCACTCAAACTCGAAATTCTCCGGCCTGCCGCCGAAGTCTCCGCTATGCCGCAGCACCAGTTTTTCATCAAAGATAATATCTGACTGAACTACCTGTATCTGTCCCTGATAGGGCGCACAGTCTACCCGAATAATCTGGAGACTGACCGGCAGCGACCCAAGACTCGCGTCATCGTTAAAAGCAAGCGTTACGAACCCGGTGCCTGCGGCTGCTCCTGCGGTCAGGGCAAACCCTCCACCCAATGCTTCCAGCCGCTCAGGCACGCCGTCACTCAGGAAATTGCCGTTCAAATCCGTCATCTTCTGCTTCTCTGTATCATATTGAAAGTCCTGTAAGCCGATAAGAGACGGCATACTCTGAAGCAGTGTCCGCTTTGCCGTACTGTCGAGGTTCTCCCAGTTCGTAAGGTCAACTGACTGCGGCGCAACAGGCCTCACTCCCGATGCATTCTGAAGACGCAGTTTCTGGGGGTTTCTCGTGAGGTTGAACAATGCCTTGACTGTCCTGACATAATCCTCGTCATCACTGAGGGCAAGCAGCTCATCAAGCTCGCTCGCTGACATCACATTAATAAGAAGGAGCGGGTCACCCATGCCGGTATTGTCAAAATAGCCCTTAAATCCGAGCTTCCGGGTCAAGGGGTTGTAATAGAACCTGACCATCAGATGAAACGGCAGGTCATTGAAGATCAATTGTCCGCTATCCTCACTGGTGCTGATCTCTGAAGGAAGGTTCACCCATATCCCGTTTCCGTCATCAAGGAGCAGCTCACGCGGAGACAGCGGATCAATCAACTGGACAAGCGAATTATTCGGGTCCTCCACATTTGGATCAAGCTCATCATAGACTACCTTGATTCCAGCCTGGTTCACGATGTCAGGAAGACCCCTCTTTGCAGTCAAAAGGGTTTCTCCCACATGCAGCACCGGCACGTCAGCCGGCCAGCTGATGGAATAGGAGACACCTATTGGCTGCCCTCCTCCTCCCGACCGCCTGTCAAGCCAGCCTACACACTGCCCGGCAGAGCCGTCGAAAATCTGAGGCAATGTCGGATTATTCGGATAATCAAAATCACTCAAAAGCGGATAATAATACCGCGCGGTTACTGTCCCGGCAGAGCGGGCCCAATACTGGTTGTTTACGCTGTCCTGCCAGTAGGGATCACCTTCTCCAAATGACTGTGGGCAACCGCTCAGCAGACGAATAGGATACGGTGGATTGATCGTTGTACCTGCAGTTCCCTGATAATTAAACGAGTTATAGCCATAGCCGGTTGTCAGCACCTTGTAGGTCAGCATAGACCACTGGTTGTCTGCCGGGTTTTTGTACTTGAGCATTACATATGGCTTTGACGGCAGATTGGTGAGCGGATTGTAGAGGTCATTTCTAAGCGCAAAGACCGCTGCAAAACCATTGCCTGTTGCTGAGGGGAAGAGCGAAGCATGCTCCTCATTCGGATTATACCCGGCCTGATTTGAGTCAGGCTGACGGTAGATATAGGCATCCGGATAGACCGCAGTGTCCAGCGCAGGCTGGTTCAGCACATCAGAACCGAGTTCACTGGCTATAATGATCTTGTATACAACACTGTCTGCCGGCCATTTGCAGTCATAACGCACAGACCTTACCGGCCAGGGGATGTTCTTCAGGTTTGTCTCTGACCAGACAACCACCATATCGCGTCCTGCATCGGGGTCGGTCAGATGCGTACTCTTTGTTGTGGTAACCTCATTTACAGGGATGATCGGCCCCATCCGGGTTTCTTTGTCATAAGACCGCTTCGTGCCGTACCCGTCGTGAAATGACTTATTGAAATAAACGTATCCGTTCTTTCCGAGAGGATCATTATGGACAAAATCCGTTATCCTCTGTCCTACCGTGCAGGACGCATCGTCCTGAAACACCGTGGTGTTATCCCAAAAATAGGTCTTCACAATCTCAAATGCAACAGGGAAATTGATCAGATCAAACCCTCCGTTACCGTAGCGAATGACCGAATAGCCTTCTTTGGATGCATTAAAAAGCGCGCCTCCGGATGCGTTCTTCTGGGTGTCCGTAGCGCTGTTTCCAGTTCGCTGGATCCCGGTGTAACTATAGGTTGTGGTTGACGGCTGGAGCTCAACCGGCACACCGGCGACATGCATCTGCGGCTTGTCAGGCCACTTGCTCACCCCTGTAGAGAGCACCCGTGAGAAGTTCAGAAGGTCAGTCGAGATACGCCATTTGATCACTGCTCCCACGTCGCCCCATACCGAATAGAGCTTTTTGCTGTACTCGCTCCAGAAAAAGTTGTCTTCTGAATCAGGAGACATGAATTCCGGCTTCATGGCCACTGCTCCGTCAGGCATCGGGACTTCCTGTCCGACTGTCCAGACCTCGCTTTCCCTCCAACGTCCGAGCTGACTGACACTCGCAAGGAAGATATCAGCATTCCCGGCTGAAAAGAGGATCTTGCCGCTTGAAATATTGTTTGGCTTATTATTCGGATCTATAAAATTATCCATTATGGTCAATGCGCTCAGGACATTTCCGAACTCCAGACCGGAGATCATGCCGGTAAAATAATTTGTGCCGCTGACACTGCTTGCATAGGCTATCGTTACCCCTGTGTGAACTGTCCTGGAAGAACTCGTCTTTGTCCCTGAGGCCCTTTCAATCCCGTCGACATACAGTTTCTGGGTTATGGCCCCGCCGAACGTATGCACTGCATAGTGCCATTGGTTGTCTGCAAAATTACTCCCGACCGTCTGAATGATCTCTTCTGTACTGTTAAAGACTTTGGCCTTCAGGTTGCCGTTTGAGAGCCAGATGTCCCTGTCCCCGTTTGCTACCTTCGCGCCGTTTGTTATCGAAAGGATACCTGCATTCGGGTCCCCGGTCTTGAACCAGAAGGCAACAGAGTAGCTGGTATCGCTGATCGATTCTTCACCGAAGATGTATTGCTGTTTACTGCCGTCAAAACTCATGGTTGAGCCTTCGATGAAACTTGAGGCTGTTCTAAAACTTCCGGCAATAAAGTTCGTCCCTGAGCCATCAGCGACAATGCTCCGGACATTTTCGTCGTCGTACAAACCACCCCTCGTAGCCCATGCCAATCCGCCGCTTCCTGCAGAATACTTTGCAACAAAGGCATCATTCTGAGCATTTCCCTTGGCGGTTATTGTATCGACCACACTGCCGTTATCATACAGCTGGAGGTTGCCCTTGAAATTACCTGTTGCATAAACCCCGCGGTTGGCCAATTCCAATTTATCGACCGACAGTGAAAAGGCCTCGGCAACGTTTGCTGTTGATGTAGGACCTGCTGACCTGGCCCATTGCCATGCTGCAGTTACATCGCTGCCGCCGAAAAGTCTTGCCACAAAGGCGTTAACCGGGGCAGTCGTGCCGCCGGTCGTATCATGGAGCTGTGTTGCCCCGAGCTTGGGGGCATTTTTGTACCCGCCGGCTATATACAGGTCTCCGTCAGGGTCCATCGCAATGGCATTCGCCCAGATCGAATCATTTGACGTTGTGCCTGAAGAATCAATAAGCCACTTAACCGACGGGTTCGGAACCGGGGCGGGATTGCCGAACATATTAGGCCCCTGATCGTATATCTTCAAAACAAAAAGGTCCTTATTTCCTATGTCGGAAGCCATGGCATTTTTCGTATTTGTCCCGTCAGAAAACCTGAAGTCAAAAGTGCTGCTGCCGTCCGAGCTGCCACCCTGGAAATATCCGGACACATAAATCATTGTTTTGGGCGTGGTATAGTCTGACTCGTCAAATTTCACCACAAGACCCGTAGCACGGTCATCGCTTTCACGATAGCCGGTAGCGCTGGCAATGCAGACATTTCTGGAATACAGATACTGGGCAGCACGGTCCTCTGTATAGGTCTTCGGGAAGGACGGTCTGTTGAGACCAGTGTTATAATCAAGCGCACTTGAAAAGACAAAGGGGGCAGAATAGCATGGTGCAGGGTTCTGTCCATACCACTGCCTGCATTCGTTCTCGCTCAAATACCAATTGGAGTCCCAGTACCCGACCTCGCAGGCATGATGATAGTTGTATGACGAGAAGGGGGGTTGGAGCAGCCAGTCAAGGGGCCAGGGGTAATACACAGGGTGGTCGTGCTGATAGTACGCATTCGACGA